>URWK01000015.1 GCA_900551505.1 uncultured Ruminococcus sp.
GGCTGCACCCACAGCGCCGTCTTTAAAAAAAAAAAACCCACAAAAATCCTTTGGGGGGGGCCCCCCCCGCCTGCGGGGGGCCCCCCCCCCGAAAAAACCTAAAAATATTAATTTCCCCGTTTGATTTCGAGCATTCTCATAATCAGTACGGCGATTACGGAAAGCACTAAGGATACGAAGAAAACCCAACCCGTAAGGGTATTTCTTGCGGAATATATTTCACGCTTTGAAATCATTGCAATTACAAGCTTGCTTTCGTCTTCCGTGTACTTGTATCTTCCAAGGGCATTTTCGCCGTTAAGTATAGTTGCGAAAGTTCCCGAATTTCTTGAAAAAAGTTCCCGCTTTATCTGCGGAGAAGTTCCGGTAAGAATTTTTTTCGTATGGCTGAGATATCTGTAATTATCCATATCAATTACCGCAACGCAACCTTTTTTCATAAGAGGATATTCAGAAACGACCGTTGAAATGTCGCTTAAAGCGGTAGCACTTTCCATCATATCCGTATTGAAGATTACCTGAATAATTCCGTCTGTATCGAGCCTTGCAGTACCTGCAACTATTACCCGTTTCCCGTCAAGTTCCGTTATAACGCTTTTCACATTTCTTTTTTCGTTCATACATTCCATGAAATCCGTATACGCATAAGTTTCCGTCATATATGGGGCAGTGGTGTATATAATTTTCCCATCCATGTCGGTAATGCTGATTTCCTCGGCATCAATGGCAACTCTTAATTCTTCAAATGAAACATCGTCATTTTGCAAGTTAGGAGTTTGCGAAAGTATCATTGCAAGAACTCTGGTTTTCGATTCATATTTACTTCTGACCTTTTCAACAGTCTGTTCGGTAAGCTTATCATATTCTTCAGTTTTTTCGATAACGCTTTCAATTCTTGTGTCCATGGTCTTGTAAGCGGAATTTTTCTGCAAAACTCCCGAGCAATAGAAACATAAAAGTGTGAGCAGAACGGAACTTATTAACATAGTGACAGCCACAAAGCGTATACTTTTTCTCATAGGCTCTTTTCCTCTCTGAAAGATTGCTTTTTCTCAAGTGAACAGATTTTGTTGTAAATCGAATAGAGTTTCTGAGTGCTGTTTTCAAGAAAAAAATAGTGCGATATGTAAGGGCAGAGAAGACACAAAATAAGTGCGATAAGTGCAAGCAATGAAACATTCCCGGAAATCAGCAGAATTCCTATTGAGATAAAAAGCAGTATCGCAAAAAGGCACGTTACTATAAGGTGTATAAACCTTTCGTGCTGGATAAACTGAATTTGTCGGAGATGTTCGGTTTTGAGGTCTTCGATATCTTCGATTGACTGAGGATTTTCAAGAAGTCCGGTTATGTAACTTATGTAATTCTGAATATATTTTTTCATTTTAATCACCAGATAAATCATAACACAAGGAAATGTTTTTTGCAACCGGTTTTAAGATTTGTATTTACAGTTAAGAAAATTATGTTCACAAGTCTTATGAATTTGGATTTTAATCAATACTTGTCATATCGGTTTCGGAAACAAACTTTTTTCAGAAACCATTGACAAACACATTACAGCAAGTTATAATATAATCATAAGAACAGCAAAGAGGCTGTGAACATAATGTTCACAGCCTCTTTTTTTCTTTCTTAAACTAACCTCCAATTATATATAAACTTATGCTCTGCCGGTTCTGATTATAAAGAACCGGATTTTTTTTACTAATGGCGATTGCTCAATATATACAAAATTAGATTAAACAAAGATATTGATTTATGTTTATGATATTGTGTATAATAATAAAGTATGCAAAAATTTAATTAAGGAGAGGAGTTTTTTAATGTTAAAACTCAGGCGTTTTTTGGAGGGGTTTAAAAAATATTTGTTTTTAGGACCTTTCTTCAAACTGTTGGAGGCTATTTTTGAACTTATAGTGCCTATGGTAATGTCAAAGATAATTGACACGGGAATCGGAAATCATGACAAGCCGTACATAATGAAAATGTGTGGGGTAATTATCATGCTCGGAGTATTCGGGTTGATATTTGCGTTGACTTGTCAGTATTTTGCGGCGAAATGTGCGTTCGGATTTGGTACGGCTCTCAGGGAAGCACTCTATAAGCACATCAATAAACTTTCACACAGCGAAATCGACAGAATAGGCACATCATCTCTCAGTACAAGGCTTATAAACGACACAACCATGGTTCAGCAAGGTGTTAATATGTTCATAAGACTTGCGGTAAGAGTACCGTTCCTCGTAATCGGTGCTACAGTGCTTGCAATGTCTATGAACTTGAAACTTTCAAAGATATTCCTTATTTCAGCACCGATAATTTTGTTAGTGCTTTATCTGGTAATGAGCAGAACCGTACCTATGTACAAGACCACTCAGAAGAAACTTGACGTTGTTTCGAGGCTTACAAGAGAAAACCTCGAGGGTGTAAGGGTAATAAGAGCTTTTTCAAGACAGGAGCAGGAAAAAGAAAAGTTCAGACAGGCAAGTGATGACTTGTGTGAAAATGCAATCTTAGTCGGAAAAATTTCTACAATACTTAACCCTGCAACATTTATGATTATGAACCTTTCAATTGTTACTATAATCTGGTTCGGCGGCGTTCAGATTAATACCGGAAGCCTTACACAAGGTGAACTTACCGCATTTATTCAGTACATGACACAAATTTTGCTTGCGTTAATCGTGCTTGCAAACCTTGTTACAATCTTTACAAAGGCTCAGGCATCGGCTACAAGAATAAACGAAATCTTTGAAACAGAAAGTAGTATAAAGGGCGGAGAAGTTAAAAATATTGACGAATCCGCAGAAAATGCGATAGAATTTAAAAACGCAACTTTCAAGTACAACGGTTCAGGTGACACAACATTGAGCAATATCTCATTCAATCTCGAAAAGGGCAAGACACTTGGAATAATAGGCGGTACAGGAAGCGGAAAGTCTACACTTGCGAGCCTGATAATGCGTTTCTATGATGTGAATGACGGAGAAGTAAAACTTTTCGGTAAGAACATAAAAGAATATGACCTTGAAGCATTAAGACAAATGATTGGAGATGTTCCGCAGAAGGCAACCTTGTTTTCGGGAACTATCCTTGAAAATATGAGATGGGCGAAACAGGATGCTACCGAAGAAGAAGTTATTAAGGCTCTGAAAATCGCTCAGGCATGGGAATTTGTTTCAAAGCTTCCCGATACAATAAACACTAAGATTTCACAAGGCGGAAAAAACCTTTCCGGCGGTCAGAAACAAAGACTTACTATTGCGAGAGCATTGGTAGGAAGTCCGGAAATAGTTATACTTGATGACAGTATGAGTGCATTGGACTATGCAACGGATTACGCACTCAGAAAAGCCATTTCCGAAAACTTGAAAGACACAACGGTAATCATGATTTCACAGAGAACAACTTCCATAAAACACGCAGATAAGATAATTGTAATGGATGACGGAAAAATTGCCGATACAGGCACACATGACCAACTTTACAATGATTGTCAGATTTACAGAGAAATCTGTGAAATTCAGAATAAGGGGGCTTAAAAAGATGTTTAAAGTAATTAAAAGATTATTTTCATATGTAAAGCCTCATATGGCTTATTTTGTCCTTGCCGTACTCAGTGCGTTTGTGGGAGTTCTGCTCTCACTGTTTGTGCCGGTGCTTATAGGTCAGGGCGTAGACTATATGGTTCCTGCCGGAAGTGAAATGTTTTCAATAGGCAAAGTGGATTTCACCGGAGTAATCAGAACACTTATAATTCTCACAACAGTAATTATAATAAGCGGTATATTTCAATGGATTATGGCTTTATGTACGAACAAGCTTTCATACAGAACCATTAAGAGCCTCAGAACAGACGTTTTTGACAAGCTCAATGCAGTACCGCTTAAATACATTGACGGTAATTCAAAAGGTAATCTTATAAATTGCGTGGTAAACGATATTGAAATTATTTCAGACGGTTTGTTGCAAGGTTTTACACAGATTTTCACGGGCGTAGTTACAATTATCGGAACACTTGCGTTTATGCTTACGATAAATGTAAAGATTACATTCATAGTTGTAATAATGACACCGCTTTCACTTATTGTGGCAATGACTATAACAAAGCTTACCCACAAGGCTTTTACCGAACAGTCGATAGTAAGAGGAGATATAAGCGGACTTGTTGAAGAAATGATAGGCGGTCAGAAAGTTGTAAAATCATTCGCTTATGAGAGCAGAGCAGAACAGAAATTCAATGAAATCAACAAGGATTTGGGCGATAAGGGTGCAAGAGCTACATTTTATTCATCACTTACGAACCCGTCAACACGTTTTGTAAACAACCTTATATATGCAATGGTTGGAGTAGTCGGAGCATTGACGGCAATAAAAGGGCTTATGACAGTAGGACAGATAACAAGTTTCCTTTCATATGCTAACCAGTACACAAAGCCTTTCAATGAAATATCGGGAGTAGTTGCGGAACTTCAGAATGCTGTCGCATCTGCCGAAAGAGTTTTTAAAGTTATTGATGAACCTGCCGAGATTTCAGACAAGGGGCTTGAAGAACCTACAGAATTTGACGGAACTATAGAACTTGACAATGTCAACTTCTCATATGTTCCTGACAGAAAGCTTATACAGAACTTCAATCTTTCAGTAAAGCAGGGTCAGAAAATTGCAATAGTAGGGCCTACAGGTTGCGGAAAGACCACTATAATTAACCTGCTTCTGAGATTTTATGACACAGACAGCGGAACAATAAAAGTTTCGGGATATGACATTAAGAAAATAACCCGTGACAGCCTGCGTTCAATGTATGGTATGGTATTGCAGGAAACGTGGCTTTTCTCCGGAACGATAGCGGAAAACATAGCATACGGGAAGCCCGGTGCGACAAGAGAAGAAATTATTCAGGCAGGTAAATCGGCTTTCGCACACAGCTTTATAAAAAGACTTCCTGACGGTTATGATACTATGATTGGAGAAGACGGAGGAGCATTGTCCCAGGGTCAGAAACAGTTGCTCAGTATTGCAAGAATAATGCTTATCAATCCTTCGGTTCTGATTCTTGACGAGGCAACGAGCAGTATCGACATAAGAACAGAACAGAAAGTACAGCAGGCATTTGACAGACTGACAGAGGGAAGAACAAGCTTTATCATAGCCCACAGACTTTCGACAATAAAGAATGCCGATATGATACTTGTAATGAACAATGGTAATATTGTTGAGCAGGGAACACATAAATCATTGCTTGAACAGGGCGGATTTTATGCAAATCTGTATAACAGTCAGTTTGCCGAATAAAGTGTGTCAGAAAAACAGTGTTTCCGTACATTAATATATTAAAGGAGGGTTGACTTGTGAGAAGAATAAAATTAATCAGAATAATCAGTACAATAATTTTTCTTATAGTAACAATGTTTTGTAGCATGAATATTTCAGCCACATCAGCCCTTGAACATTACGGACAGTGCGGAGATAATGCCTATTGGCTGTACAATGGTTCGGTGCTTGATATAGTGGGAACGGGTGCATTGTGGTCTGAAAGTGGTAATTCGCAAGTTTCAGGTTTCGGACAGTACAGCGGTATAAAGTCAATTGTCATACATGAGGGAATAACGGAAATCGGAGATAACACATTCAGAAAGTGTGAAGAAGCCGAAACGGCAGAGTTTCCCGAAACTCTCGAAAGAATAGGAAAAAATGCATTTGAAGCGTGTGACAGCCTTAAAGAAGTTATATTACCCGAAAATCTGAAATCACTTGGGGCAGATGCCTTTTCGGATTGTAAGGGGCTTGAAAGTGTGTTTGTTCCCGCAAGCATTGAGAATATGGGAAATACAGTTTTCGGATATTGTAGTAACCTTAAAAATGTGAAACTTGAGAATGGACTGAAAACTTTGGGCAGAGCAATGTTTGTGTGTACGGGTATTGAGAAAATCACAATACCGCACAGTGTGGAAAAAATAGAAGACGATGTTTTTCTTTCCTGCGAACAGCTTAAAGAACTGACACTCGGGAATTCGGTTACTTCAATAGGCTACGGAGCATTTCTCAATTGTTCTTCGCTTGAAACGGTGAAGATTTTCGGCTATGTCACAAATGATATTCTTACAAATTCGGAGCTTGGCAAGTATTATATAGCCAATGAGGATTACACGAAAATTAAGAAAACAAGTGTTGAGAATATGCGGATTATCAGCTATAAGGATTCCGAAGCCGAAAGATATTCAGTAATTAACGGATTTAATTTTGAATTGCTGAAAGAAGACATAAACAATGACGGAAAAATAAATGCACTTGATTTGATGAGTATGGGACAATTTATTGTTGGCAAAAGCACGCCCTTTGAGAGTCCTGACCTTGACGGAAACGGTTTAATTAATGTTTTTGACTTAATGCTTTTATCAATGATAGTTGCAGGAAAGTAGCAACGGGAAAATCGGGGGTGGCCCCCCGTTAAGGCGGGGGGCCCCCCCGTTTTTTTTTAAAAATAAAATTATTTTTCAACACCGAATTGAAGAACCACAATATTTTTAAAGTTTGTTATACCTTCCTGATGGTCAAGTGTTGAGCCGTCAAGAATAAGTCCGTTATATTCGCCGTTTTCAAATACATAATAATACTGTGTGTCCTTTGCCACAAGTTCAATAGTATATTTTGAACCGTCTTCTTTCATGGTGTATTCTATTGAAATAGCAGGGTCTTTGTCTTCAGGTGCTGCATCAACATCAACTTCTGAGAAATACAAACCTGCGATAGCGGTATAGAACTTGTTATATGACTGGAGCAAGTCCTCGTCAGTGCTGTCAACCTTAGTTCCGTTTATAGAAATATCCGGCTGAGTATCTGAACGGTTCTTCATGTCCATATCCATAGTAATTTCTTTTCCGTCAAGATTGAGGTCAATATGAGAAACATCAATCATATCTATCCAGTGAATAACATCATTGAGAACAGAAGAAGTTGATTTATCGAAAAAGTCAAGGTCATATATATTGAATGTCACAACCTGATTTGTCTTCGGGAAAAGTCCGTAAATTTCAGTATCTCCCTTGAAGTCACCGAAATATACATCAACGGTTTCGTCTTCTGTACCGAGTTTAAGTTTATATGAAGGATTGGCAAGCCCATATTCCGCAAGATTTACATTTTCTCCTTCTTCCACGAATGAAGTAACTTTTGCACGGACAAGAAGTTCAAGCATTGATGAAATATTTGCAATATTTACGTTTCTTTCGACAGGAGCGTGCATGACCCAACCTGTTGTGGAGTCTTTAGTGAGGTCGAACATAACTTTTCCGTCTTTCTCGAGATAGAAAGTAGAAATCTTTGAAGAACCCACATCGAGAATATAGAGGTCTTTAAGGTCATCTCTTGTGGCTCTGATATTTACGCCATCGCCTGCGGAGATACAATAAACAGTCTTGTCATCGGGTTTCATTACATAGTAACCTGAATTTGTAGGGGTGGCATTTCCGAGAAGTATTGTGTATTTCTTGCTGCCGTCTGAGCAGGTTATCGAAATAGGTTTGTCAAGTCCGTATGCTGAAAGGTCTGAAGCATTTTCTTCAATAATCTGTGTAGCGGTCAGCTTTGCCATATATTCGGCAATGGTATCCATCTTGTAAGTGTTTACTTTAAAATTTTCATCATTGTCAACTATGTTCCATACATTGTTGTCCTTTTCAAAGCTGTATTCACCGCTTTCATTGTCAACAAGTATATTGTCAATAGTTGTTGCATCGAAGCTGAAAAGCGTATTTTCGCCGGCATTGTTTTTCTTTTTTTCGTTGTTGCGGTTAATCAGAAAATACGCAACGCCCGAGAGAATACCCACAATCAGCAGTCCACATATGATTTTGTACATTAATTTAAGATTCATATATCAGCAATGACGCCTCCTTAACCATACTGCAAGACCTGCTCCAGCAATAACTACAGGAATACAGATAATTACTGCAAGAAGTTTGTTTCCTTCAGCTTCACTCGGAATATTAATACTGTCCATTGACTGAGTTTTGCTTGCAATCATCATGTCAACGCTTGAGTCATACATCCATGTAAGAGTGCTGAGGAAAAGATACATAGGAATAATTGTATATCCTTTGCTTGCGTTTTCGTCATCAATAAATTCAGCGTTACCCATTACAACAACCTTTGAATCGTTTCTTGACTTGTCTTCGCCGTACATTGCGAGGTAAAGTGCAGAACCTTTTATGTCAGAAGGGTTTACGGCAGTACCGCCGAAAGCTTCTCCGACAGCAGTTGCGGAAGACATCATAAGAGGTGAAACGGTAAGTTGTTCATTTTCAAAGCTCTTTGCATAGAAACTTCTTGAAGGTGTCATGTATACCATGAAATTATCCTGAATTTCAATAAGAGGTGTTGTAAGGTCGTCACCTTCAACGAGTTCGGCAATTATTGTATAGGGGTCGCCGGAAACGTGTTTTGAATTATCCGTTTCATATACTTTGTCATAGTCCATGCAGATTGCATATTTGTCGAGAATGGCTTCAATGTTCTTATATCTGACCTTATCGCCGTTAGGTGACATCAGGAAAGAAATATTTCCGCCCTTGTCGAGATAATCGTTGAGTTTGTCTTTTTCAGCGTCTGTAATATCGTTCTTAGGAGCAGGAATAATGATTATTTCGGCATCTTCGGGAACGGCATCGGCAGTTGTAAGGTTGAGTTCCTTAGCAACATAATTACTGCTTTCCATGTTCTGATTGAGAAGTGAATAATCATCTTCAAGAGTTTTTTCTCCGTGTCCCGTAAGGAAATATACTGTAGGTTCAACACCGCTTATAAGATACTGAATAGCACTTGTAATGTAGTTTTCGCCTGTGAAGTAATATTTTCCGTCATCGGCATTTGAGTAAACGAGATTTGTGGAATCAACTTTTTTGGTTTTGCCGTTGCCCTGTACGATAATATCGTCATCGTCAAGCTGTAAGCTTCCGTCAGGGTTAAGGTCATTTACAATCTGCGGTTCTGTGGTCGGGTCAACATATTTTACGGTTACTCTGTCGTAACTGTCATAATCGTCAGCGATTTTCGCAAGTGTTTTTGTAATTACATATTTTGTGCCGTCCGAAGGTTTGTAGTAATTGAGAAGTCTGTCACGGTCGGACAGAAGATATATTGTTACATCAAAGTCGAGTGTATCAAGAACTTTCTTTGAAGTGTCGCTAAGTGAATACATATTGTTTGAAGACATATCCCATTCAACGTTAACACTTGATGCAAGCATATTCAGCGGAACAACGGCAAGCAATATGGCAATTGCAAGTATAATGGCAACGATACTGAACTTTTTACCCTTGTTTGCAGTAACTTCGCCGGTCTGTTTGGTTTTGTTTTCTTTAGCCATTTTCAGTTACCCCCTTGTCCAGCGTCTTTTTTCAACAGAAATCATAGTCCAGCAGAGAACAACTATTACGAATGTAACATAGAAAACAAGGTCTGAAAGACTGAAAACACCTGTAGCGAAGTTCGCAAATCTTGCCTGCGGTGAAATCGCTGTGAGGAAGTCGGAAACTACAGGAATTGTGCTTATGAAACTGTTTGATGCGAATGTGTCTACAAAATAAAGAAGAAGCATTGAAGCTTCACCGAGTATAGCTGCGATAATCTGGCTTTCTGTAAATGTTGACATCAGCATTCCTACAGATATACATACAAGTCCCCATGCGAAAAAGCCTATGTAACCGCATATAAGGCTTGACCATACTACATGACCGTTTATAAGTGCTATAATCGGATATATGAATGTTACTGCCATCATTGCAAGGTATACTGTGGCGATTGCAAGGAATTTGCCGATAACAATCTGAAAAACATTAAGAGGCGAAGACATGAGCAGGACTTCCGTACCTGCCTTTCTTTCTTCCGCAAATGATTTCATCGTGAGAGCAGGTATAAGAAAGATAAAGTAAAAAAAGTAGTTATAAAAGATAGTTGCGAAAGAAAATTCAAAAGTTGTACCGACAAGGTTTGTCAGCCAGTTGATGAATGTAAAAGAAAATATGAGCATGAAAATTGCAGTTATTACATATGCAAGCGGAGAAAAGAAGTAAGACTGCAATTCCTTTTTATAGACAGAAAACATATTAAAAAGCAATCCTCCGTATAATTATTATTTTTGGCTCTTGTCAGTGAGGTTAACAAAGACTTCCTCAAGTGTAAGTTTGACAGTCTGGATTTCAACGATTTCAAAGTTTTCGGATACAAGATGTGAAGTAATATTCTTTCTGACCTGTTCATTTTCGGTTTCAACGATGTATCTGAAAGTATTGTCAGCGGTCTGCTCTTTGACTTCAACGGAAATAACGCCTGCAAGAGAGTCGATAAGGTCTGTGACTTTTTCCTTGTCGCCGACAATGGTAATCGAAAGAGTAACCTTTTCATCATTTCCGCTTTCGAGGTTCTGAGGAGTATCCTCTGCGGTTATAACCCCCTTATTGATAATAACCAGTCTTTCGCAGACAGCCGAAACTTCCTGCAAAATGTGTGAGCTGAAAATGATGGTGTGGTTTTTCTTCAGGCTTTTTATAAGGTTACGGACTTCAAGGGTCTGTCGTGGGTCAAGTCCTACCGTAGGTTCGTCAAGTATGAGAACTTTCGGATTTCCGAGAAGTGCCTGTGCAAAGCCTACTCTTTGACGATAACCTTTTGAAAGGTTTTTGATAACACGCTTTTCCATATCGGTAATTTTAAGTGCGTCCATGGCATATTCGATTTGAGCGGTTCTTTTGTCTTTCGGAACACCCTTGATACCGGCAACGAATTTCAGATATTCGATAACTTTCATATCTGTATAGAGTGGTGGTAATTCGGGAAGATAACCGATTTTTTTCTTAACCTCCTTTGGATTTTCAGAAATATCAATACCGTCTACTTTAATTGTTCCGGAAGTAGGCGGGAGATACCCTGTAATCATATTCATTGTGGTTGATTTTCCCGCACCGTTAGGACCGAGAAAACCGAGAATTTCATTTTTTCCGACATGGAAGCTTATATTGTTTACCGCAGTAATTTTTCCGTACTTCTTAGTCAGATTCTGAATTTCAATCATAAATTTCTCCTTTCCGCCTTATAAGGCACTATTCATTTAATTATTACAGAAAAATATGAATATATGATTTCTGCAATGTAACCATTTGCAGATTCGAAGCCATGCCCGGACGCTCAGCATGACATTTGATGTCACTTTAGAGTATATAAAATAATTGTGTGTGTTTAATGTGAGAAATTTGTGCTTTTCATGAAAAGAAGATGGAAGAAAATATATAAAAATAAAAAGGCATTTTGTAGATATTCACAAATTAACTTTTAAAAAACTATACATAATGCATAACCGACAAAGCTTTGTAGGCAAATTGCACAAATTATTTTGCACATTATTGTGTAATTATGAGGGATTGACAAATTGAATAAAGTATACTATAATAAAATTACATTAAATTGTGTTGATATTGTGATTGCTTTGTGTTCAGTTTTACATAACTCAGGACGTTGCACAAATTCACCTTTCAGCATAGTATGTGAATATTTCTCAGTCTGCTGTTGAAACGTTTAAACAGCAAGGCGGAAATCCCAAAAACGAAAAATTTTAAATCTAATCTTTACGGAGAGGGGAAAATTGAAATGATAAGTAAAAAGCTCAAGGGCATAGCAGCCGGTTCATTTGCAGTTCTCATGGCTTCACAGGCAATGCTTCCGCTTGCAACTTCAGCACTCGAAGTTCCTTATGCCAACAGAACAAAGGAAGACGCTTTCGGCAACTCAACATACAAGGAAAGATTCCTTTCACTTTATGATGACGTTGTAACAAAGGGTCAGGAAAACGGATACCTCAGCTCAGACAACGTTGCAAGTGGTGGTTTCGGTGTTCCTTACCACTCAGTTGAAACACTCATCGTTGAAGCTCCTGACTACGGTCACGAAACAACTTCAGAAGCTATGTCATACATTGTATGGGTAGCTGCAATGAGAGATGCTCTTACAAAGGGTACTGCTGATGCAAGTTCAGACCTCGCTAAGGCTTGGAAGACAATGGAAGTCATCATTCCTACAATGCAGGAAGGTTTCTGGAGAAACAACCCATCTGCTACATACGCTGATGAATATGACACTCCTGAAGAATATCCGTCACCAAACCAGAACGGTAACACAGGTAGTGCTCCTCTGTTCAATGCTTTCAAACAGGCTTACTCAAGTGATGATGGTCTTTACCTCATGCACTGGCTCGCAGACGTTGATAACTGGTATGGTTACAGCGGAAGCGGTAAAGATTTCACATTTATCAATACATTCCAGAGAGGTGCTCAGGAATCTTGTTGGGAAACAATTCCTCACCCATCAATCGAAGAATTCAAGTACGGTAACTCACAGTCCGGTATTATCGGTGCTCTCTCAGCTGACGCTCAGCCTTCAAAGCAGTGGAGATATACAAACGCTCCTGACGCTGAAGACCGTGCTATTCAGGCTGTATTTGAAGCAAACAGAGCAGGCGTAGGCGATTCAAACGTTACTACACTCGCTGGTAAGATGGCTGACCAGATTCGTTCAAATATGTTCGATAAGTACTACAAGGCACTCGGTTGCCAGAGCAAGAACGTTGACATGGGCGGCGGTTCAGGTTACAAGAGCTGTCATTACCTCAACTCATGGTATACTTCATGGGGCGGTGCTCTTGACGGTGCTTGGACATGGCAGATTGGTGCTTCACACATTCACGAATTCTACCAGAACCCACTTCAGGCTTACGCAGTTCTCGTTGACAGCGACCTCAACAGTGCTATGAAGGCTGAAGGTGCTACTAAGGACTGGGAAACATCTCTTACAAGACAGCTCGAATTCTATCAGTGGTTACAGTCTGCTGAAGGTCCGATTGCTGGTGGTTGTACAAACTCTTGGAATGGTAGATATGAAACATATCCAAGCGGTCAGTCAACATTCTATGATATGGCTTACCTCGAACACCCGGTTTACCTCGACCCAGGTTCAAACCACTGGATTGGTAACCAGGTATGGGCTATGCAGAGACTTGCAGAACTCTACTACACAGCTAAGGAAGACGGCGATTCAACAGTTACAGATATGTCTGAATCAGTTATCACACCTTGGGTACAGTGGGCAGTTGAAAATATTCACTTCGATGATGATATCGTTGCTGAATATGGTAATGGTGCTACTTATGCAATTCCTGCTTCACTCGACTGGGAAGGTCAGCCTGAAACATGGAATGGTACAAAGCCGGCTAACTCAAATCTCCACGCTATAATTACAGCTTACGGTTCAGCCGATATTGGTTGTGTAGCTTCATTTGCAGATACTCTCATTTACTACGCAAAGGCTGAAGGTGTTGAAGCTTCAACAGATGCTAATGGTGAACTCGTATTTACAGGCGGTTCAGAACTTGGTCAGAAGGCTCTCTCTATTGGTAAAGAACTCCTTGACAGACTTTGGGAAGAAAACCGTGACGATATCGGTGTTGCTAAGGCTGATACAAATACAAGCTACAAGAGACTCTTTGAACAGGAAGTTTGGGTTCCAAACAGCTACAAGGGTACAATGCCTAACGGTGACAAACTTGAAACAGGTGCTACATTCTACAGCATCAGAACAATGTACAAAGATGACCCGAGATTTGCAGAACTCGAAGCTGACTACAATGATAACGGCGAAACAGATACAACAGAATTTACATACCACAGATTCTGGCATCAGGGTGACGTTCTTATTGCTCTCGGCGCACTTGCTCAGCTCTTCCCAGAAGTAACTCCAGACGGTGATGGCAGTTCAGAAACAACAACTACAACAACTACAACAGAAACTACAGAAACAACAACTACAACATCTACAACTTCAGGCACTACAACAAGTGGTGAAGAAGGAGATGTTAAGTGGGGAGATGTAAACTGTGACGGTAAGGTTAACATTGCTGACCTCTTCCTCCTTGCACAGCACATTGCAGCTCTTACAACTGTAGAAGGACAGGGATTCAAGAACGCTGACGTAGCTAACGATGGTAAGGTTAACATTGCTGACCTCTTCAAACTCGCTCAGTACGTTGCACAGCTCATTGACTACTCTGAACTTGGCAAGAAATAATTTCTGAAATAATATAAATTAATCCCCTGCCTGTAAAAAGGTAGGGGATTTTTTGTGTTTATTCGCTTTTTAAAGAAGATTTTTCTTTTAGTAACTCGGTAATCAGTTTTTCAAATGTCCACTTCTGATTGTGAGCAGTGACAACAGCTTTCAAATCGGTTTTAATGTTATTGGCTTTAAGTTGGTTTAGGATTTTGTCAAATTCCTTTGAATTAAATCCCGAAAAAACCATACATTCAAGTAACGGAATTTCTTGCGGTGCATCATCATTACGGGAAAATCCGTTAAATCCGAACAGATAGCCAAGTTGTTGTGAGGTGTCTTCCGGTAATATTACCTTCAATTCTTTACACAACGCATGGATTTTTGAAAACTTTTCTGAATCTTCGGCAATTCCGTAAGTTAATATAGTTGGTGTAGGTCTTGCAATTCTTGACTTCATAATTATCTCCTTTTTAAAATTCCCTGCCTCATACAATGAAGCAGGGAATTAGTTTTAGTATGATAAATAAAATGTTATGTATTAATCAGCTTTTTTAAGAGCCTTAGCCATAAATTTTTCAATACCTACAACGAAACGTTTATGTACGCCTTCTCCGATAAGTCCCGTGCTGTCGCTTGCAGATACTTTGAAAGTGATTTCACGCCCGTTAACTTCTGTAACTTCGGCGGTTGCACAAACTGCCACAGTAAGCGGAGTTGCGGAAACGTGAGAAATATTTATTGCTGTTCCCACACTTGTTTCACCGCTTTCAAGAAATTCCTCAACAGCATTAGTTGCAGACTTTTCCATAAGTGCAACCATGGCAGGAGTTGCAAAAACTTCAAGAGAACCACTGCCCATATTTACTGCAAGATTTGATGATTTCACAATAGTTTCGGCTCTTCCTACTGAACCTATTTTAATTTCCCTCATTATTAACAAATCCTTCCTTTATATAATAAAGCCACCGTTTACACCGAGAATTTGCCCGGTAATAAACTTTGACTTTTCAGATGCGAAGAAATAAACTGCTTCTGCCACATCATCCGGAGAGCCAAGAGTACCCAACGGAGTTTCTTCTTTCAAGGCATTAAGGTCATCTTCTGACAGAGTTTTCAAATTCATGTCAGTCAAGATTACTCCCGGAGATACGCAATTTACTCGTATGCCACTTAAACCCACTTCTTTTGCGAGAGCTTTCGTAAATCCTATTATTCCCGCTTTCGATGCAGAATAATCGACTTCACATGATGCCCCAACTTCGCCCCACATTGAAGAAATATTTACAATGTTTCCTGATTTTTTAGAAAGCATATACGGAAGAACAGCCCGTGAACAATTTAAAGTTCCTCCCAAATTTGTATTAAGAATGTTTTTTGAAAATTCATCGGGTATGGCATCGAAAAGGTCTATGCGTGAAACTCCTGCATTATTTATCAATAAATCAATCTTTCCGAATTTATCAATTATTCCGGAAACCATTGATTTCACCTGAGATTTATCGGAAACATCCGCACAAATTGCAAAACCGTTTATTTGATTTGCGAGTTCTTCTGCAAGTTCCTTGCTTTTAGTATAAATTATGCAAACAGTGTAACCGTTTTGGGCGAGTTTTTCGCTGACAGCTCTGCCAA
>URWK01000016.1 GCA_900551505.1 uncultured Ruminococcus sp.
ATAATACAATAATTTTCTGGCTGAATGAGTTAAGTCCTGCAAGAACTCTTGTAGGGCTTGTTGCGATGCTGTCATTGTACCACTTCACGCCGTCAAGCTCTCTTACAAATTCTATTCTGTGTTCGACTCCGTTAAATTCAACTGCTGTTTCCCTGATTGCGTCAAGTCCAACTTCACCCCATACAGCAGAAATTGCGGTAAGGTAATTTTCTACATTGTGAACACCCGGTATTCTGATTTTTTCGGCTTCGATAACTTCCGTTACCTTGCCGTTATCGTTGTAGCAAAGCACATTGTTTTCATTGAGAAATGCACCGAACGGCTGTGGCACTGACTTTCTTGAAAATTTAACAAGCTTGCCCCTTACGATATCAGAAAGCCCGTTTGTTATCTCATTGTCAAGGTTGAGAACGGTCTTTGAAAATGCATTCTGATGAAGAATAAGATTTTTCTTTGAATCAATGTATTCTTCCATAGTTCCGTGTACGTCAAGATGATTAGGAGCTATGTTTGTGATAACCGCAACGTCAGGTGACTTTCTCATTGAAATAAGCTGGAAACTTGAAAGTTCAACAACCGCAACATCTGTTTCCTTAATTTCCTCGATTATCGGAAGCAATGCCCTGCCTATATTTCCGCCCTTGTGAACGGTTCTGCCTGAACGTGCGAAAAATTCGCTTATGAGAGTAGTTGTAGTTGTCTTTCCGTCAGAACCTGTAACCGCATAAATCTTGCATGGGCAAAGGTCAAAGAACACTTCCATTTCGGAAGTTACAACAATACCTTTTTTTCTTGCCTCGGTAAGCACAGGATTATTGAAGTACATACCCGGAGTTCTGAAAACTATATCGCAATTGAAAATTTCATCAAGGTAGTTGTCACCGAGTGCAAATTTTACACCTGCCTTGCTGAATTCATCATATACGTCAAGTTTGTCAGCGGTCTTTCTGTCGCATACCGTTACATCAATGCCCTTTTTCACGAACATTCTTATCAAATCATTGTGGCTTACACCTGTACCGATAAATGCTACTTTTTTATCCTTGATACTGTCAAAAAAACTCTTACAGTTCATTTTTAAATCTCCTTATAATATTTAATCATCTCGTCAACACACGAAATATTATGGTATGTGAATGTTTATTTCGTTCACATCTTTTTATTATACCAACTAACACCGAAAAAATCAATCTTTAATACTGCTGATTTCTGAAAATTTATTTTACAATCAGTTCAGGGGCGACCGCCGAAGGCGGTCGCCCCTGAAAAAGATATATCTTATACCCCGTAAGTCTTTCTGTATTCAAGCATACTGTCAAGGTACTGTTTACCGTCAATGTGTCCGTCCCTGATAGCTTCAATAATATCGGCAACTGTGATAATCGGATAAATGTTTATTCCGAATTCCTGCTTTACTTCCTGTACTGCGGAAAGTTCACCCTTGCCTTTTTCCATTCTGTCAACTGAAATTACCATACCTGTAATGTCAACATCTGCCGTGCCTTTGAGTATCGGGAGAACCTGACGGATAGCTGTTCCTGCCGTGATTACATCTTCGATAATTACAACCTTTTCGCCGTCTGTAAGCTGTTTGCCTACAATCAGTCCGCCTTCGCCGTGGTCTTTGGCTTCCTTTCTGTCGAAGCAATAGTTTACATCTTTGCCGTACTTATTGAAAAGGGCTGTACTGCACGCAACCGCAAGCGGTATTCCCTTGTAAGCAGGTCCGAAAAGTGTTTCAACCGGAATATTGTTTTCCGTAATGCACTGTGCATAAAATTCGCCGAGTTTCGCAAGCTGTCTGCCTGTCTTATAATTTCCTGTATTGATGAAGTAAGGTGCAATTCTTCCGCTTTTAAGCTTAAATTCTCCGAATGTAAGCACTCCGCTTTCCACCATAAACTGAATAAAGCTTTCCTTATAGGTCATAAAAATTTCCTCCGTCTTCTCTTATAATTTTATATTGTTCAGTTCGTCAAGCCATAATCTCGCCGATGCATCACTTGGCATTCTGAAATCTCCTCTCGGTGAAAGCGTTACACTTCCGACCTTCGGAGCATCCGGCAGGCATGAACGTTTGAACTGCTGGGAGAAAAAGCGTCTTATAAATGTTTTTTCCCATTTGAGTATAACACTTTCTTCATATGTGTTTCTGAACGCAATCTTTGCTATTCTGTAAATTTTTAAAGGAGAATATCCGAAACGAAGCATATAGTAAAGGAAAAAATCGTGCAGTTCATAAGGTCCTACAATATCTTCTGTCTTCTGTGCAATATTTCCGTTTTCTTCAAGCGGTAGAAGTTCAGGGCTTACAGGCGTATCAAGCACATCATTCAATACTGCTTTAAGTCCGCTGTCTTTAAGTACGTCCGCTTCATACTTTACAAGCCATCTTACAAGTGTTTTCGGAATTGACGCATTTACCGCATACATCGACATATGGTCGCCGTTATAAGTCGCCCAGCCGAGAGCGAGTTCCGACAAGTCGCCCGTACCGATTACAATTCCGTTCTGCTGGTTTGCAATATCCATAAGAACTTGTGTGCGTTCTCTTGCCTGAGAGTTTTCATAAGTCACATCGTGTACACTTTCAGACTGCCCAATGTCCTTGAAATGACACTTTACGCTTTCCTTAATGTTTATCTCTTTAAGCGTTGCACCGTATCCTTCCGCAAGCCTGCAAGCATTTGTGTATGTTCTGTCCGTTGTTCCGAAACAAGGCATCGTGACAGTAATTATTCCTTTCCTGTCAAGCCCCAGCATATCAAAAGCATGAACCGCAACTATTAATGCAAGTGTTGAATCAAGTCCGCCCGAAAGTCCCAGAACTGCATTTTTACAACCGATATGTCTTAACCTCGTCATAAGCCCTACGGCTTGCATATTAAGGATTTCTTCACAACGTTCGTTTCTGTCATCAGCCATATCAGGCACAAACGGTGTCTTTGCAAAATATCTTTCAATAGCTGTTTCTGTTTCATCGAAAGAAAATGATGTAACATAACTTTTAATATTATTCTTAATAGCAAAAGTATTTGAACGTCTTCTTTCAGTAATCATTTTCGCAATGTCAACATCGGCTATTGTAAGTCCTGTAGTAAACTTTTCAGATTCAGCCAATACTGAGCCGTTTTCGCATATTATATTATGACCTGCAAACACCATATCAGTGGTGCTTTCCCCAATTCCTGCATCTGCATATGCATATACGCACAATAAACTTCCTGACTTAGCCTTGACAATAGTTTTTCTGTAGTCAGATTTTCCGATTGTTTCATCGCTTGCCGAAAGGTTAAAAATAAGTGTTGCACCATTCTCTGCTAAATTTACGGAAGGCGTATCCGCAACCCACAAATCTTCACAAATTTCTACACCTATATTCAGTCCCGCCATATTTTCACACTCGAAAATATTTTCTGTACTTACACTTACATATTCTCCATTTGGGAAAGTAATCATGCCATCATCTTTTGTACCTTTTGTGAAGTGTCGAGCCTCATAAAATTCTGAGTAATTCGGCAAGTTCGATTTTGGAACAAGCCCAAGGATGTACCCTTTATGGAAAACACCTGCACAATTATAAAGTTTTCCGTTAGAAACTATCGGTAATCCAACTATACAAAGAATATCCATATCCTTTGTTTTTTCTTCAAGGTCTAAAAATGCTTTTGTTGCATTTTCAAGCAGTACGCTTTGCAAAAACAAATCTCCGCAAGTATAACCTGTTATGCAAAGTTCAGGGAAACATATAATTTTCACGCCTTTTTCGTATGCTTCTTTTATGAGTTTAAATATCTGTTCGGAATTGTACACGCAATCCGCAACTTTTACATCAGGAGTAGCACACGCAATTTTTATAAATCCGTCTTTCACAATTACTTATTCCTTTCTGAATTTATTTGTTATATCTAATCTGATATTATTATAACAGATACAACAGGCTTTTTCAACCCCATAACGAACTGTTTTTATTTTTATTTTTGTCGAAACTCGTCTGCAAGCCTTAAAAATTACAGATTTTTCTTTTAATCAACTGTTTTTGTAAAGTATCTGTAACTTTTTGTAATTGTTCTGTTGTTGAATTAATTCTATTTTATGGTATAATTATCACAGAAACAAAGAATACAGAATATAAAAAAACAATAACTCCTTTTAAACAGAAAAATGAAGAAAAACACGGTTGCAAATTCCACCCTTGCAAACCGTGTTTTTTGTTTTTATTATTTCTTTTTCTTTTTAAGTGCTATAGAAACCGCTATAAGTACGACCGCTCCCACGCCAACGCCCATAACCGCTATAATATACGGTGATAATTCTTCCGTAGGCTTCATCGGCTGAGGTTTTGCGGTACTTCTGGTTGTGGTTTTCTCTGTCTTTTCGGTGTAATCGGCACTGTCGCTGTTTTCGTCATCGCTTACAATAGTTGTAACGATTTCTTCGAGCCTGTCAATTCCGCTGTCTGCACCTGATGAACTGTCCGAATTGCTGTCATTGTTTTTTGTAACCGTAACTTTCCATGTAAACGGCAACTGCCTTGTAGTCGTTGTAACAATTGTAGTAGTTGTAACTTCTGTTTCCGTTGTGGTTTCCCCGGTGTCCGGATTATCATCAATTGGTGGATTATCTTCAATTGGCGGGTCTTGTATCGGCGGTTCTGTAACGTCTGCCCAAAGTATTCCGTCAGCATTATAAGCATTTACAGCGTCCTTGAAATTCCTGTAATCTACAATCTTTGCCTTATGGGCAACTGACATTGCATGAAGTGGCATATCAAAGTACATCATTTTCGGAGGATTCATTGAAAATTCTCCGTTTTCATATCTGTTCTGCGAAGCCCATGTACAATCGAAAAATCTCCAGTAGCCTTCCGCTATAACTGCCGTCCATTCGTGATTTGTGGGTGCGTCCTCTCTGTCAAGGTTCGTATAATTAAATTCTCCTTCGGGTGATGCACCTCTTATGTTTACACAATAAAGCCCCTGAGCCTGACACAGTGCGGAAAACAGATTTGAAAAGCCTGCACAAGTCGTTCTGTGTCTTTCAAGTACATTTTTAAGGCATATTACATCAAAGGTTACTGAATTATGTGCCGCATCAAAGTCATATGCAATATTGTTACTTACATAATAAGCTATAGCCTTTGCCTTTTCGTATTCGGTTGTAATCCCTGCACATATTTCATCTGAAAGCCTTTGTACTTCATCAAGTGTTGTTACTACATCATTGTAAATCTTATTATCGCTTACATACTCAACTACAAATTCAGAAGAATAATTGTTTATCTCGTTTATTTTCTGGGTGTTTATGTCAATAACCGTCTGTAAAGGTGTCCAGTTCAACGATGCATAGTATTCTTCAAGCGTCATTTCATCAGCGGAAACCGAAACACATACAATATTGATTAACATAATAAAGACTATTGCCACAACAGAAAGTTTTTTATATACCTGCTTCAACTTTTTCACTCCCTCCTTTAGATTTGAAAATGCTGTTTCCCGAAAAGCTTCAGGAAACAGCGTTTTTTAATAATTATACATTAATTTTTTCAGGTTTTCATCTGTTGAAAATGTTGATGCGTTGTAAAGAAAAAGTACATTCGTATAATCTGAAACATTTACAAGGTTCTTATAAGAGGTCTGGATATATCTGAGGTCAAGTAATGTTATTTCGCTGTAGTGATTGATAAGAAACGGCACAAAACAGTTTGCGTAAGAATCCTTTATAATGAGAATTTTTTTATCATTTCTTACATCTGTCTTTATATCTACCATGGGTTGATTTGAGCCGAGAAATGTACAATATTTGTCTTTCTGGTTCAGAAATTCCCTGAAATAAAGTCCGTCATGCTGTTCTGTCTGCAAGCTTCCGTCAGGATTTATAGCTTTTGTTATAGTTACATCTGTAACATTCGCCCCTGCATCGTACTTGTAAATATCAACCGTGTCGGCATCTGTTTTCTTGTAAAGTGTCTTTGAATAGAAAGTCCCCCTGAAATCTCCGCTTGCGTGTTCAATATCAAATCTGTCATACGAAACAGGCGAGAACCCAAGCTTCTGAATTGCGGTATTGTAAGCATAGTAAGCCCCGAGGCTTGTCCAGTGGTGGTCGTTTCTGTAGTAAATATAATTGTCTGTCCTTGCGGTATAGAGCGTATTGTAAATGTCAATCTTCGTTATATTTTCTCCAAGCTCCGAATAAACATAGTCGATAAATGCCTTCTGGTCAAGTTGCGGAGCGTTTTTCGGCAACTTGTCAGTATATATTCCGCCCGAAGTCGGAGCTAACATAACGCTTACCGGAACACCACTGTTTTCAGTCGCAAAACCGTTTATAGCGGAAACCGCCTTGTCAACTTCCGTATAATCGGGGTTCGGAAGATGTTCCAGCAACATATTGTCACAAACATAAATGCCGTTAAGTTCCGTCTTGCCTACAAGAAGTTCCGCATCTACCTTTGTTTCAATCCACTTTATTCTGCCTGTGAAGTGGTCTGCGAAAAATGATTCAAAACCGTTCATAAAGCTTTTGTCCTTGACCTTTGAAATCGTCAGTTTAGGCATTCTTGCAAGGCTCTTGTTTTCAATTTCCGAAAAGTATTCTTTCTTCGATGCGAAAGTCATAATCGGAAGTATTATAAGTATCAGCAGAAAAATTATAGCCGACCAACGTTTTTGTCTGTTCTTCAAAAATATCCCTCCTGTCAGAATCTGAAATAAAGGAACGGATTATATGTTGCGTCAACAAGATATGAGGTACAAAACAACATCATAAGCCCTTGAATAATCGGTGTCGCCATATAGAACCATTTCTTTGTCTGAGGCTTTTCTCTGAGCCATACAACGCACTTGTCAAAGAGTTCCGTTGAACCGACTATGCAAAGAACAAACATTATTCCGTATGAAGCCATCTGGTATTTTGCGAATGAGTCAATGAATGTTCCGCCTGCTCCGAACATTGCACCAATGTACTTAACAGCATCACTCATTGTTGCTGTATCGAAGAATACCCACCCAAACACAACCATTATGAATGTATAAAGTGTGCTTACAAACGGAGGAGCTTTTTCAAGTATCTTTCCGAAACCAAGTCTTTCAATCATTATCAGCACGCCGAAGTAAAGTCCCCAGATTATAAAGTTCCAGCTTGCACCGTGCCACAGACCTGTAAGCCCCCATACTATCGCTGTATTGATAAGAGTTCTTTTAAGTCCCTTTCTGTTTCCTCCGAGCGGTATATATACATAAGCCTTGAACCAACCGCCGAGTGTCATATGCCAGCGTCTCCAGAATTCCGCTATGCTTCTCGAAATGTAAGGGTGATTGAAGTTTGCAGGGAAGTTGAAACCGAGCATCTTGCCAAGCCCTATAGCCATATCCGAATAACCCGAAAAGTCATAGTAAATCTGTAATGTGAATGCCAGTATCCCCAGCCATGCCGTTACTACAGAAAGTTCATTATAATCCATTGCCTTTATAGTCGTCCACAGTGTACCTATGTTGTTCGCAAGAAAGATTTTCTTCGTAAGTCCCTTCACGAAGATTCCTACACCGTCCCCGACAACATTTATATTGACGGTTCTGTTATCCATCTCATTTTCAACGTCTTCATATCTTACTATAGGGCCTGCGACAATCTGCGGAAAGAGTGCAACATATGAGATATAATTTATTGCACTTTTCTGTACTCTGACTTTTCGCCAGTAGACATCTATGGTGTAAGACATACTTTGGAACAGGTAGAACGAAATGCCTATAGGAAGCGGAAGTTTCGGGTCCGGAATACTTGTTCTGAGCAGTGCATTGAGATTCTCGATAATAAATGAACTGTACTTGAAAATTGCCAGTGTTCCTATATGGATTACCAGCGACCACACAAGTATCTGTTTTCGCATCTTCTCATCGTTATCGTGTTTTTCAAGCAGTATTCCCGCAAAGTAATCAAGCAGTGAGGACAACACCATAAGTATTAAATAAACCGGTTCGCCCCACCCATAGAAAAACAGTCCTGATAAGAAAAGTATAAAGTTCTTCGCCTTTATGTTCGGTGCTATGAAGTAAGTAAGCAGGACAACAGGCAGAAAAATATACATAAAAGTCAGGCTCGAAAATACCATTAAATCATCTCCTTTTTTTGTTCGTTTTTTAATTTCTCAACGGCTTCCGTAAGCTCATCAGGACTAATCATAGTATTGAGAGCATCGGTCATAGCCGATGAGGAAAGAAGCGAAGGCAGTCCGAAATATTGCAGTACCTTTTTTCTCAGAAAGCTACTGTTCTTTCCGCCTGACAAGCCCAATTCATAGAGTAACAGACTGTCGATTTTTTCAGTATTCTGTGTTTCGTCTTTTTCCTCAGCGGTTATTCCTGCCTTTTCAAAAGCTTCAAGCAGTATTTTTTTACTTACGCCTTCAACGCCGAGTTTTCCCTCTGCGGAAGGTTTCAGTTTTCTGCGTTCTTTTCCGAATATATCAGGAATGTATACATTAATGATTTTCCCGTCAGGGATAGCTCCCTTCAGATAATTCCTTATTTTAAAGCCTGCACTGTCCGAATCCGTAAGTATTATTATTCCGGTCTTTTCCGCATAGAAGCGTATCAGTGCAAGTTTTTCCTTGTCTTTGAAAATGCTGTAGCCGTTTGTCTGAACAATTACACCGTCAATTATGGAATCCAGCTTTATTTTATCATATTTTCCCTCAACTATTACTGCCTGTTTCACTTTCAGCACAATTTCACCTCCTTTACATATTCTTGTTTACCATCATCATTTTAGTAACGGCGGTTTCTATTATGATTCTGTCATCACATGATGATGACTTTATTTTAATATCTGCATCCTGAAGAATTGTAAGACATTTTCTTATATTTTCAAGTGAAATTCTTCTTGAAATATTCATGGCACTTGTAACAGCGAATTCTCTTCCCCTGTAATTGAAATCTTTTATTATATCGACTCTCGACTTCCCACAAGCTGTCGCCGTTCTTGCCCTGTATATGTCAATGAATGAATACGAAAGTGCTGAAAGAATAGTTGTAGCTTCTTCTCTCTGAAAGAAAAGGTCATCTATAATTCTGAATACGTTTACCGGCTCAATCATTACTACGGCTCTTGCCAGCGTGAAGGCATTTGAAGCGAGTTGCCTCGGAACGAATTCATTTACAAGGCTCATTGTAATTTCTCCGCTCTGAGTGTACGATATGAGTTTCTCAAGTTCCCTTGTAATCATCATAGTTGAACAAAGGCATCTCTCCGCAATTTCCGTAGCCGTTTGAGGATATATGAAACAACCTGCCTTGCTGACTCTTTTGACGATATGTTTTGTAAGTTCGTCTACATTTTGGTAGTTTATTTCACATACTGCACCGTATCCGGAATTTATAATAAAGTCCGTGAACTTCTTATTCGCTGAAGTAAGCGTTTTTCCGCCTTTTTTAAGGTCTGCCGAAATTACCGAAAAAACCACAATTGTGGTTTCAGGTATCTGTTCCAGCTCTCCCATGACTATTTTCAATTGTGTGGGTTTCAGGTTTGAAGCGTTAAAATTGCTGACCAATATACAATTGTAATCTGAAAACATCGGGTACATTTCTGCGGTATCACAAAATTCATCAGCCGAAAAATCTTCGGCTGACATCTTGTGAAGGTTATATGTTTCAGCATCTTCAGGCACTATTTTGGAAACAATCTTTTTTGTCAGGCTTCCTATTGTCATTGCGTCTTCCCCGTAGAGAAAATAAATTCTGTCAAACTGTTTCGCTTTGATTCTTTTCAGAATATCTCCGCTTTTGTATATCGGCAATCCGTCTTTCACCTCAAATCTTTAATTTCAAAATATCCGTTTTTCTTAACCTCTACAACGACATTCTCACGGTAACACTGTTCAGCCGTAAACTTTTTGTCAGTGATAATAAGTTTCGCACAATTGAGAATATCGGAATGTTTTTTACCGAAGTCGCCTATAATGCTGTAATCTTCCCCATTATAATATTTCATATTCTCACTGCAAAGCATGGAAAAATTATCGCCCGAAAAGATTTCGAGATTTTCATTAAGGCAAAACTTGTAATCTGGATACGCTATTTCCGTATTCCCGAAGTTCTCAATCTGCAAATTATCACTGAATATTTTAAGACTGTCAGTGATAAAAGTGTTCTCAGGCACAAGCAGGACTTTTGTGTTTATTCCTTTCAGGTCTTCCGAATATGTAGCCATCGAAGACAATGGTCTGTCATATAATGTAACCGTTGCGACCTTGTTTATTCCGCTTTTTTTCAGATATTTTGAAACATATTGCGGTGTCTTGCTTCCGCCCCCGAAGTCAATAATGTCTGCCTTTTTTCCGTCAGTTATCACAATCGCAATCTTTCTGTTTTCTCCGACCACCGCAATTTTAAGCATATTTCTGTCGGTTATTCTCTGTGCCGTACCTGTCCCCGCCATAAAAATTACCGCCGTAATCATCACTGTCACAAGGCTTTTTCTGGTTCTGAAAATTCCGCACGCCAGCAAAGCTATTATACAGAATATCGCCGTAAAAATTTCTGTGTATTCACCACTGAATGAAATATGTGTAAATTCAAAATTACCTGCTGTTTCCGAAACTTTCGTAACAATTTTACAGCAGATTCCGCCCAAGCTTAAAACAGGTATCGCAACAATATTCAGTCCGCCCGTGAAGAACACTATAAATCCCGTAACCATTGCCATCATGCACAACGGCACAAGCAGAAGATTTGAAACCGGTGAAATAAGTGAAGTTTCGTCAAAGTACATCACTGAAACAGGCATTACCGCTATAGTTGTACAGAGCAGTGAAACGATATTTCTTAAAAGCCTTTGCGGTTTTGTCGAAGCTTTCATTTCTCCCGTAAGATAAGGAGCTACTACTCCCGTTCCGAAAACTCCGGACACCGAAAGCAGAAAAGAAGAATTTGTTATTGTGTAAGGTTTGAAAATCGTGAGAACTATAACCGCTATGCAAAGCGAATTGAGTGTATCTGCCTTTCTCTCGAAAATGTCCGCCGAATAAACTATTAGAAGCATTATAAATGAACGCATTACCGACATCGACATTCCCGAACATATGCAGAACATCACAAGGAAAATTTCCGTTATCACAAAAATCACTTTCTTGTTTTTAAGGAACTTTTCAAGCATTTTTCTGACCACTTCCGCAAATAACACAAGATGAAGTCCCGAAACCGCCATAACATGACCTATTCCCATCCTGAAAAGACTGTTTTTTGTGTAACTGTCCATTCCGGATTTCGCACCGAACATCATTGCATTCAGAACATCTGCTTCGTCTTCCGCAAGTACACGGTAAAACACCTTTGAAATATAGTCCCTGTAATGTCTGAGAACTTTAACCACTGAAAAAGTATTGCTTTTTTCTGACTGAAAATCTTTAATATCACTTGCTTCAAGGAAAATATTCTGTGATTTATAGTAATCCTTTGACGGAAAAATGTAACTGTTCTCGAATTCTTCAAATGTTCCCGAAAGTGTCACCTTGTCACCGTAATCACATTCTTTCGAGTCGTAATAAACAAGTATTTCGGCTTGCTGAACTCCGTCAAGCCTGCCTCTTATTCTGTACTGGGATTTGTCGCCTGCATATTCTTTAACATCGAGGACTTTTCCGCAAAATTCTGTCGGTTCTTCTGTTCCGGCGTACTTTATAACGGCTTCATATGTAAGAACATTATAGGAAAAATAAAGCGAAACACCAAATATAAATGATATTCCGCACATACAGATTTCTTTTAAATTCATGCCTGCTCCGTATTTCATTATCAGCAATCCCGACACAAGCACTATAGCAAGCAGAAAAACTTGTGAAACCTGAGTAATAAAAGAAGCGAAAAACAGCCCGATTGCGTATGAAACCCCAATATAAACCATTTTTCGCTTAACTCTCATTATATACCTCTCTGTGGTGTTTCCTTAAAGAATAACGGCAACCTTTCGAGATATATTATATCATCTCTGTCACCTGCGTCACCCTCTGCAAGTACCGCACATTGTCCGACAATATTCCCGCCTGCTTTTTCCACAAGTTTTCTTATAGCATTAAGGGATTCTCCCGTACTTATTACATCATCTGCAATAAGAACTCTTTTCCCTTTAAGCTGTTCAGCCTCATCCTTATCAAGGCAAAGTGTTTGCATTTCTGCAGTAGTAATTGACTTGACATTTACGGAAATCGGGTCTGACATATAGAGTTTAACAGACTTTCTGGCAACGAAATATTTCTTTCCGAGCTGTCTTGCCATCTCATATGCAAGCGGAATCCCCTTACTTTCTGCGGTCACGATTACATCACATTCAGGAACTTTTTTAATCAGTTCTTCTGCTGTTCTTACTGTAATTTCAACGTCCGAAAACATTATAAATCCGGCTATGTCAAGATTTTCGTTTATAGGGCAGATTTTCAGCTTTCTTTCAAGCCCTGCCACATTCAAAGTATAATATTTGTTTCCCATTTCAGTAATTTCCTCAGATTAACCTGCCGGCCATGTGAATTCTCTGCCTGCGAGCAGGTGGAAATGAAGATGTTTTACAGTCTGACCCGCTGAATCTCCGCAGTTGCTTACAACTCTGAACCCGTCATCAAGGTTCTTTTCTTTCGCAAGCTTCGCAATAACTTCAAAGATATGTGCAACTACTTCTGAATTTTCAGGAGTAATCTCGGCTGCACTCTTAATATGAGTTTTCGGAATAAGAAGGTAGTGAACAGGAGCAGTCGGTGCAATGTCTTCAAAAACATAAACCTGCTCATCTTCATAAACTTTTTTGCTTGGGATTTCGCCCGCAATGATTTTACAGAATAAGCAATCTTCCATAACTGTTTTCCTTTCTTTATTTTAATGAAAAGGGGAAAATTATTCCCCCTTTCAAATATTTTTTACTGTTCGTCAAAGAAGTCCTTTACGATTTCTTCAAGTGCCGCAAGAGCTTCGTCAATCATGTAGTTCTTACCGATACCAGCCATAGCGTTATCAGGTTTTCCGCCACCCTTACCGCCTGTGAGGGCTGAAATTCTCTGGACAATCTTACCTGCATGAGCGCCCTTTGCGATAGCATCCTTACCGCAGATACAGTAGAATACGCCCTTGTCTTCGTAAACGCCTGCAAGAACCGCTACAACATCTGATGAACTTGCTTTTATACGGTCGCCCATCTTACGAAGTGTTTCCGGCTTTGTTCCGTTGAAGAGTGCTGAAACAATCTTTGTTCCGTTAACTTCGGCAGCGTTTTCAAACATACCTTCCATCTGGTTTCCTACAAGCTGACTGTTGAGTTTTTCAATCTGCTTGTCTTTTTCCTTAACTTCGTTCTGAAGTGCCTGACATTTTATTGCAAGTTCAAAAGGATTCTGCAATTTAAGCACACTTGAAGCCCTTGAAAGTTCGTTCTTGAATTCCATCATAAGCCTTAAAACAGCTTTTCCCGTAACTGCTTCAATTCTTCTTACACCTGATGCAACAGATGCTTCGGAAATGATTTTGAAAAGTCCGATATTTGAAGTATTCGCAACATGAGTACCGCCACAGAATTCTATTGACTTTCCTTCAATGTCAACTACTCTTACGATATCGCCGTACTTTTCGCCGAAAAGTGCCATTGCTCCGAGTTTCTTTGCTTCGCTTATAGGAAGTTCTTTCGTGGTTACTTCGAGAGCCGAGAGAATGTTTTCGTTTACGATTTCTTCGACTTTAAGGATTTCTTCAGGTGTCATAGCTGAGAAATGCGAAAAGTCAAAACGACATCTTTCGGAATTTACAAGCTGACCCTTCTGGTGAACGTGGTCGCCGAGGACTTCACGCAATGCAGCTTGTAAGAGATGTGCGGAAGTATGGTTTCTCATAGTAGCCATTCTGGTTTCCTTGTCAACCCTGGCTTCAAC
>URWK01000017.1 GCA_900551505.1 uncultured Ruminococcus sp.
GAAAAAACTTCCGTTACGGAAAACAATCAAAAATTTTCAGGTACTGCGTAAAGATTTGTTTCCCAGGCAGGCACATATAATTGATGACGCATATAATACTTGTAGCGTGGATTAATCGAGTGTATCTGCAAGGGAAGTGCAAACATATCTTCATTTCTGTGATACACCGAAATCATAAGCTTTGGCGAATAATTCGCAATGGTTTTTTCAAGTCCTTTCAAAGCTTCCTTTTCCGCACCTTCAACGTCTGTCTTTATTATCGTTGCGGGAATTTCAAACGTGTCAACTGCCCTTGCGGTAACGGGATTTCCGTTTTCGGATTCCGCTACAATTGTACTCTGACGACCGGAATTTTTTGAAAAGTAAAGTGTTGTGTTTTCGCTCCAGGCAATACAATTTTCCGTTGTTATAAGATTTTCGGGCAATGTTTCTGCGTATTTTACAAGTTTACGGAAATTTCTTCTGTCAGGTTCAACGGCAAAAATCTTTTTGACCGGTGAACATTCAAGTATTTCCCTTATCGTGTCGCCGTTGTATGCTCCGAGGTCAACATATACGTCATTTTCGCAAGGTCTTATTATATTCTCATATACTTCTGATTTCGGGGTTGTGGCAAGGTCTGCGAATTTCATATCTCCGCTGACCTTGAATTTTATGATATTCTCAAAAACATTTACGGAAATATCATCGGCAAGCATACTTCTTACTTCAAGGATTTCGGATTTATGCTTTCTGCAATAGTCCCTTGTAAAAAGTCCGTCCCCGAACAGCGGAACATCGGGAATATAAACCGTGTGTCTTTTCGCAAGTTCCGAAATCTTATCATAAAGCGACTGATAGCCCGCTCCGAACCCAAGCACTACAGAAAAATCCTTTACGGTTTCCTCAAGTTCCGAAAGCTTATGTACAATATGACCTGCGAACGAATGACCACGGACAAATTCATCGCTTGCGAATACTCCGGCAAGGCTGATTCCGTAATGTTCCATGACTTTAATGATTTTATCCGCACCGTTTCCCATTCCGTATAGAAAAAGCGGTTTTTCGTCTGCTTTCATTCTCTGCCAGCAGTCCGTTATATTCTCTAAAAATTCAGGCATAAGCTACTCCTTAATCAATCTTCTCCATAAGTTTTTTTAGTTTAAGGTATCGTCTGTAATATTTCAGCGATGCCTCTATGTAAGGTTTGTTTGATTCTTTCTTCCCGAAAAGAGCCACAAGTTTTTTTCGGGTATCGCTTTCGCCGATGTCACCGAATTTACGGAACATACTTGCACACTGACGCATATAATTCGGCGGAATTATTGAAGTATCTTTGATTTCCTGCCAGAGTGTGTTAAAGACTACATCATTACAGTCGAAATTATCTGTTTTGTAGTGCGGGATTTCGGCTAATGCGGTTTCGGTTGTGGTTGTATTATCGGTATCGTCATTGAAGAACAGTGAAATTTTAGGGAATTGAAGCACGTCAACATCGAAAATCTGTTTACAAAGTGAGATGGCGGACTTATAGCCGTTGTCCTTGCTCACTATAATCACCTGAAAATTTTTGCTTCTCTTATGTCTTTCAATCATTACTCCGAGATATGTTGTAAGCTGAAAGTCAAGGGCATTTGTTCCCTGCCCGTCAAGGTGTATTTTCGTAAACTTTATATTGTGCTGAATAATCTGTTCCACGACTTTGAAAGATATTGTGTTGGACTTGTCGCTGTAGAAAATTACAAGCTTATCCGTTTTGGAAAGCAGATTGATTCCCTGTAATCCGGTAGAATTGACATTTTCATAGTCCACAAGAAATATTCTCATAATGTCTTTATAACCTCCTTTCATGTAATCCTTATTTATAAAATTATGCTAATTATTATATCACAACATATTGTAATTTGCAATTGTGTTTTATGGACACGGAAAGGGTTTTTTAACGATTATAAAATTTTTTGCAGGATTTTGATAAATCACTTGCAAAAATAAAGTTTTTGTGCTATATTATATAGCGGAGTGAAAATAACGACAATGTTATTAAAAATAAGTATGAAAAGCTAAAATAATTTAGGGGAGATTTTTTTATGAAACTTCAGGATATGAATGAAACACAGCTTAAAGAATTCAAAAGTGCCTGCGAAAAAGAATATAATGATTTTAAGGCTCTTAATCTCAAGCTCGATATGTCAAGAGGTAAGCCGTCAAAAGACCAGCTTGATTTAAGCATGGGAATGTTCGACTGCCTCACCTCAAAGGATGCCATCGCTACGGAAAACGGCGTTGACTGCCGTAACTACGGTGTTCTTGACGGTATTCCGGAAGCCAAGGAAATGTTCGCAAAGATGCTCGGTGTAAATACCGATGAAATAATTATTTACGGAAATGCAAGCCTTACAGCTATGTTCGATACTGTTTCAAAGGCTATGACACACGGAATTATGGGCGAAACACCTTGGAGCAAGCTTGAAAAGGTAAAATTCCTCTGTCCTGTTCCGGGTTATGACAGACATTTCAGTATCTGCGAAACTTTCGGAATTGAAATGATTAATGTTCCCATGGACGAAAACGGCCCTGATATGGATATGGTCGAAAAGCTTGTTTCGGAAGACGATGCTGTAAAAGGTATCTGGTGTGTACCTCAGTATTCAAATCCTGCCGGCATTTGCTACAGTGATGAAGTTGTAAGAAGATTCGCAAACCTCAAGCCAAAGGCTAAAGATTTCAGAATTTTCTGGGACAATGCCTATACAATTCACCACCTCGTTGACAATCCGAAACACATTCTCAATATCCTTGACGAATGTAAGAAAGCCGGAAATCCCGATATGGTATATATCTTCGGTTCTACTTCAAAGGTTACTTTCCCGGGAGCAGGCGTTGCCGCTATGGGTGCAAGCAAAGCCAACATTGACAGCATAAAGAAAATTCTCGGTATGCAGACTATCGGTTTCGATAAAATCAATCAGCTTCGTCACGTTAAGAATTTCGGAAGCTTTGAAGCCATGGTTGAACACATGAAGAAACACGCTGCAATTCTCAAACCTAAATTTGACACCGTTATAAATATGCTCGAAAAGGAAATTGCTCCGCTCGGTATCGGGTCATGGATACGTCCGGAAGGCGGTTACTTCATTTCCTTCGACTCTCTCAACGGCTGTGCAAAGAGAATTGTTCAGCTCTGCAAGGAAGCCGGAGTAGTCCTTACCGGAGCAGGTGCGACATATCCTTACGGAAAAGACCCTGAAGACAAGAACATCAGAATTGCACCGTCTTTCCCGCCTGTAAGCGAGCTTGAAACTGCGATGAAACTTTTCTGTATCTGCGTAAAACTTGCAAGTGCGGAAAAATTACTTGCAGACTGATTTAAAATTAAATTCCGATTCTCTGATGCACACAAAGGAGAAGACTGAATGCTTAATATAATTATTGAGAGTGACTATGATGAGATATGCAAAAGATTACCTGATAGGATATCGAATGTAAGTGGTTATTTTGATACCGGTTATGAGCTTGAGTGGTTTGATGACGAGTTCGTAAGAAAAATAATTAAAGACATAGATAAAACAACAGTAGTAGCAGGTATAAATTTATACAACAATGTATTACTTGGCATATCACCGGAAAGTTTATCAAGTGGTTCAAAAGCATTAATCATCCTTTTTGAAGAGGATTATGTAGTGAATGGTGACAGGCTTGGCGATAACTGTATAGGGCTTCTGTTTGAAATTGCCGGGCAGAAAGATATAACAATTACTACATCTCATATATTGCCATTACCAACTCCCGGTCAATTGCCGGTTAAAACGGTAGTACACGGATACGGTGAAATAAAGAGCAAAAAAGAATTTGTGGATGCATTTGTAAACGAAGTTTACGGCGATGGAGAAGCTTGCAGAAGATTAGGAAACAGATTAGATAAGAGTGTTGATATAAGCATTAAATCCAAAAGACTTGAGTATGAGTTTCAAATCAGAGAAAAAATAACTTTTATTTCAGGGGATAGTGCTACAGGTAAGACTAAAATGGTTTCTTTAATCAATAACTCAGATAATCCATCTGTTAGAATTGATGTATCTAATGGATTCGATTTAATAAGCATAAGTGAATCCGAGTTTTTAAAGTTTATAAAATATGCAAACAGAAGGATATATGAAAATAAGTATAGCAGCTTAAAAGAATATTGGGATAACAAGGATAATTTCCCTATTATAAATTCTATAATAGTAATAGACGATGAAACTTTTGTAGAGAGCAACGAGTTTGCCGCCTTTGTAAATGCTGACAAGTACAATTACTATATAATAATAAATAGAACACAGATATCAAAAACAGGTTATTCTTATGAAGTTTATAATCTTAAAACCAGTGGTAAGCTGCATTGGTTAGAGAAAAGATATAATTTGCCGGTTGAGGATAATCAGTGTTCAAAATCTGATTTCATAGTGAAATAGGTTTAGATTTTCAATTTTTTAAAAAATAACGGGCGACCCCTTATGAAGTAAGGGGTCGCCCGTTATTTTAATTTAATTACCTTGAAGAAAGCTTGGTTTTCATAAGCCCGTGTTGCGTAGAATAAAAATAAAGTTCTCCGTCCCCCCATCCTGTAAATCTTACTTCCGGATTCTGTTCGGGGTAAAGCTTTATAATTACTGCCTTGTCGCAAATCACATATGCAACGAAAGAAATATAATTTTCCTTAGTCATGCTGTGATTGAAAGTAATGTAAAAATCATTCTCCACATTTTCAATGCCTGAGATATACTTTTCACAATTTACATCTGCTTCAAGCGGTTCGAGCTTGTGACTGCAACAAGTTATTTCGCCTTTGTCCGCTGCGGTAAAGAAGTTTCCGCAATTATCGCATACATAGAATTTTAATTTTTTCATATTTCCTCCTGTAAGGTCGTTTTCATCTATTTCACCTTTCAGAATACTTGCAATATTCACTCTGAAAATATCAGCAAGTTCAGAAAGCAATGAAACATCAGGACAGCCCAAACCTCTTTCCCATTTTGAAACCGCCTGTTCGCTTATGTTAAGTTGCCTGGCAATGTCCGCCTGAGTCATATTGTTCCTGTGTCTGAGTTCAAGAATTAATTTACCTGTTTTTGTGCAGTCCATTTTATATTGTCACTCCTTTCAGTAGCTATTATAACCTTCACAGTCTTAAAAAGTCAATCAACTTTCCGTTTACAACAGATATTTTCTGCAAGCAAATGCTGCTATTTTAAGAAAAATGTCGAGATATGTTGTTTTATGTCGAAACTCAATTTCTTGTAGAAAAAATATATTTTTTTGATAAAACTATAGCTTTTTTTTGTGAGATGTGATATAATAAAGTATAAATTTTTAAACAGAAAGGATTTTTTTACAATGGTTAAGACACTAAATCTGCAAGGGCTATGGCAGTGCCAACTCGATGCAGAAAGGCAGGGAAAGGACAAAAAACTTTTTCTGTATGACCTTGAGGATACAATAATGTTGCCTGATTTGATTTCTCACGTCAAAAAGGAAAACTCCGAACAAGAGGTTATTAAAGATGATTATAAATTTGAAGGGTGGGCGTGGTTTTCAAGAACTTTTTCAGTAGATTCGGAATTTTACGGGAAACCGACATTTCTGACACTGGGAAGAACACAAACAACAACGCTCTGGATTAACGGTGAGGAAGTTGGGCATTGTGACAGCCTCGCAACACCGCATAAATATAATATTACCGACTATATCAGAGAGGGGGAAAACAGAATTACTGTGATGGTGAGTAATGTTGATTGTGTTACTTCACCGAATCGGAACGGCATAACAGGCGAAATAAAGATAGATTTTTATGAGCCACTGCACATAGAAAGTGTAGCAGTATATCCGAATCTTGAATACAAGAACGATGAATATGCCGAACTTAGAATAAAGGTTTCCAATATGTCGGAAACAGAAAAAGAAGAAGTGATTTATGCCGATGGCTTTATGTACGAATACGGCAAACCCGAAAAACCGCTTAATTTTCCGGTTTCATCAAAGTTTCATTTCAGTAAGGGAGATAATGAAGTTACGGTTTACTACCCGATAACTCACGGAAATCTCAAGTTGTGGAGCGAATACTCACCGGTTCTTTACAGACTTGAACTGAGAATAGGTGAAGACATTCAGAAAGTAAGTTTCGGAATGAGAAATTTCACAGCAGACGAAACGGAATTTCTGATTAACGGAAAACCGGTATTTCTGAGAGGAAAGCAAGATAGGCTTATCTTTCCGCTTACGGGATTTGCACCGACAGAGGTTGAAGAATGGATTAAAATTTTTTCAACCGCAAAGAGCTATGGTATAAATCACTATCGTTTTCATACCTGTTGCCCGCCCGATGAAGCCTTTACGGCAGGTGACCTGCTCGGAATGTATCTTCAGCCTGAAATAAGTTTCTGTGGAACGCTTACCGACAGTGATGACGAAAACCACACCGAAGCAGAACAACAATATCTCATTGAGGAAGGCAGAAGAATACTAAAGACTTACGGAAATCACCCGTCATTTGTGATGATGTCGCTTGGAAATGAATTGTGTGGCAGTCAGCAGAAAATGAGCGAAATTCTCAGAGAATACAGGCAACTTGACAACAGACATCTTTATATGTATACAATGTGTGATGCACCACTTGTATGTGAATGTTTCACAAACATCGGAAAACTTGCGGTACAGAGCTTTAAGCCGGAACTTGAAGCACTTTTCAGAACGAAAGGACTTGCAGGATTTCAGTTGCCATATATACAGGACGATGAAATCACCACAGCGGAAGACTGGAGAAAATTCTGTTCAGATGCGGTAATTCTCGCCGAATCTGAAAAATACGTTTATCAGTCCGGAGAGAAGTTTTCGGCAAATATAATGTTGCGTTATTATCGCCCCGAAAATATTTCAGGCAAAACAATAAAATGGACGCTTTCCGAAAACGGCAAAAACATTAAGAAAGGGAAACTTACCATTCCGCAAGTCGAAACCGGATTTATAGAAGCTGGTAAAATTTCTTTCGATATGCCGGAAGTCAGAGAAGCGAAGACACTTGAAGTTTCAATGAAAGTTGAAGACACGGATATCGAGAACTATTATATGTTCACGGTTTATCCAAAAATAAAATATCCGCTCGTAACTTCAAAGATAACAAGAAACGGAAAGACGCTTTACATATGCAAAGACCTGAAAGAAGCTGAAAAACACCTTGCGAAGAAAGAAACAGTCCTTTTCATGCCGGAGAAAGTCAAGCAGAGTATCAAAGGTTTCTACTATAGGGATTTCTGGTGTTATCCGATGTTCAGACAGATTTCTGAGGACAAGAACCGTGAAATTCCTGTAAGAACAATGGAGCTTCTGATTGACAATAGAAATCCCGCACTTTCAATGTTCCCGTCAGAAAGCTATGCAACTCCGCAATGGTACGAAATAGTAAGCCATGCCGATTGTGCAATTATGGACAGCCTGCCGGAAGACTACTTCCCGATAGTTCAGATGACAGACAGCTTTGAACGCAATCACAAGCTCGGAATAATATTTGAAGCGGAAGTTGACGGCGGAAAACTGCTTGTGTGTACTTCAAGGCTATGGGAAATTCAGGACGAGCCCGAAGCAAGACAATTGGCAGAAAGTCTTATTTTATATGCCCTTTCGGATACATTTAATACACAATTTTGTCTTGACAAAAAACAGCTTGAAATGATATTCTGAATAGAGAAAGGAGGACAAAAAATTGAGAAATCTTTTTGTTCCCATAGGAGCAGGAAATAATATAGGGTGTTCGAGTTACTTTATTTCGGTGGAAGGCACAAATATTTTGCTTGATGCAGGAAGTAAGAAAATTCCGCAGAGTGCAGGCGAAACATATCCGCAATACGACTTTCTCACACAGAATGTAATAAATGATTTTTCTGAAATTGATGCGGTATTTGTTTCTCATGCTCATTATGACCATATAGGTTCATTGCCGTATCTTTCGACAAGGTTGCCGCCTGAAACAAGGTTCTATACCACAAAAGGTACAAAGGAACTTATAAAATTGCAGTTTGTGGACTTCAATCGTGACTTGGGGAAAAACGAAAGCAAAAAGATAAAAGACCTCAAAAGAGAGGAAACCGCAAGAATGCTTGAACGTTTTTGTGAGATACCTTACTCGACAATGAAAAGACCGCAAGGGGTGAGAATCAGAGAAAGTACAGTGGAATTTTATCCGGCAGGGCATATGTTCGGGGCATCAATGACCTTCATAAGAACAGACGATATAAAAATTCTCTACACAGGTGATTTTTCGATAAAGGAAATGTCGCCGGCAGTAAGAATACTTAAACCTGATATTCTGATACTGAATGCAACTTACGGATACAGACCTTACACGATACAGAAACAAACTGCGGAACAGATGTTCAATGAAATAAATGCCCAGATACTTAACGGACACAATGTATTGATACAGTCGGGGAACATTTCAAAACAGCTTGATGTTTTTGACATTCTCAGGCATTTCAAACCTTCGTGTGACGTATATCTTGACAAGGGGCTTGAACTTTCCGCAAAGGCTTTCGGAAATCTCGGAATATCGGTGTATTCGGAGAGAGTAAAAGACTACAGAAAAGAAAGACCACAGCCACACATATTGTTTTCTTCCGTGGGAGTGAACAACGAATATCGCTACAAAGTAATAAATGCTGACCTTTATTCACTGCATCCGAGCTTTCAGGAATTAGAAGATTTTGTAATAAGAATGAATCCGTCAAAAGTCTTTGTAGTACACACACAGCCAAATCCAAAGGTCTTTGGAATCGCAGACACGCTCCGGAAAAATCCGGCGTTCAAGGGGGACATAGTACAGTGCTGCGATTGCGAAATATATGATTTTTAACAATAAATTAGGAGTGAATTTTTTATCATGAAGTACCTGCACATCTATCAGAAAAATATGAATAGGTATAAGGCAAACATTGAAGAAGCAAAGAAAAGTCTGAGAGTGAAAATAGGGGAAAACGAATGGGCAGTAATCCTTGAATCAATATCGCACCCTTTATATTCACCGGAAAGAATGGCCGGCTTCCTCGATGAAAAGTACAAAATCAAGACAGACAGGGCATATGTTGAAAAAATAATGGATATGTCAATGCTCACCAGTCCGGAAGTAAGAAAAAGAGAATCCGAAAAAGTTTTTGACCGTCTCTTTTTAATGAAAAAGATGCTTGACGGAGATGAAGAGGCTTGTCAGAAATTCGGGGATTTCATCGCAAACGCAATTCGTCATTCAAAGGCAGAAAGAGGCAGAGGTTTGCCGGCAAAGTTACTGATTACATATATGTGCTGTGCCGATAAGGACTTGGGTTCAGAAGAATACAGCGAGATTCCGAAGAATTACAGAGAACCGTATTGTCAGAGAATACTCAGGGACATATACAGGGACGTTGCAAAAGAAATGGGACTTGAAGACATGACGGAAGACATACGCAGACCTGTCGAAAGCCCGGCGGATACAGAACACAAAGAAGAAACACAGAACGAAAAAGATGCGGAAATTGAAAGACTCAATGCGGAAATCACAGACTTGAGAAATTCTCTGCAAATCCTTGAAACAGACCTTGAAGAAATTACCGAAAACATCGACAATATAACAGATGAAGCCAAAAATTCGGCGATAAGTGATTTCTTCATGAAGCTCAATTCAAGCGATTACGGCAATATCCTTGACGCAATTTCATTTGCCGAAGGAAACCTCAAATTAGTCAGAAAGCAGAAAATCCAGATACCGCCTCTTCTGCTCAATATTCCGATAGTATTAAAACAGTTGCTGAAGTTCCTTGACGGTGTGGGAGTAAGACAAATTGACACAACAGGCAGAGAATTCACGGCGAAATACTCTGACCTTGAAAACTTCAACTATCAGGGTTCATCATATATCGGAGATGAAGAAAAGAAAGTATACATCTCCGCACCGGGCTGGCGTTATGGGGATATAATAATTTCGCAGCCTACGGTTTCGGAAAAGGAATAACATAAGAAAAAAGTTTTATCGGGCAACAAAAGGGCGGTTTACTCCGCCCCCGTTAATCCGATTGTCAGTTCTCAGGGGTAAGAGAATAACATTAAGTAAATCTAAAAAGGAGAAAAACTATGAATAACACAACAGCAAACAATAACAGCGAAAACAAAAGAAACCTCTATTTCGGAATAGACCTCGGAACAACAAATTCCGTCATAGCATGGGGCAACCTGAACTCAAAAGGTGAACTGGTATGTAATGTTCACGAAACAGAGAGAAAAACACCGGGAGGAAAATCAAGGTCAAAATTGCTTCCGTCATTTGTGGGATATGATGTAGACAGAAGTACGGGAGAATTAATATCATTTGTCGGAGATGCGGCAAAAGAAAAGTATGGTGATAAACAGGGTTATGTCAGCAAATCAATAAAATCTCAAATGGGTTTCAGCGATTCATCAGACCTCGCAGATGAAATCCCTGACAAGACCCCTGCACAAGTTTCCGCAAAAATACTTAGTCATATGCTTAAAGATGCAGAAAGAAAATATCTTTTCTATCCTGAAGACGTAGTAATAACGATTCCGGCATCTTTCGGCCCTGATTCGTTAAAAGCCACGATTGAAGCTGCGAAACTTGCAAAGATAAATACCGATAATGTTCATGATATATTATTGCATGAGCCTGAAGCGGTTATATATAATTTTATTCATATGCAGGAAAGCGGAGAAATTCCGGAAGTTCTGATTGACTTCAGCACACCTAAGAATATATTGGTTTTTGACCTTGGAGGAGGTACTCTCGATGTTACGATACATACCATTTCAAGTGCGGAAAACGGTATGATGAATGTAAAGAAAATTGCAATAAGCCGTTATACCCAAATCGGCGGAGATAACTTTGATGAGCTTATAGCTGAATATCTTTTCAAGGAATTTCAGGACACACTTGATATGAAAGTTCCGTCAGATAAAAAAGAAGGTATTATGCGTAAACTCAGACAACTTGCAGAACAACAGGCGAAACTCGAATTGAGTGAAAAATTTGACAACTATGCACAAGCCGGAAAGGAAATGCCCGATGATTGTGAAGTAGAAGTTTATGATTCATACATATATAATAACTTCGGTATAGACGTATATCTTACGAAAGCGAAGATAATGGAAATTATTTCACCGCTTATGGCGAACAATCTGACAATGGCAGATGTAAAGAGAATTGACAATATTCCGTCTAACCAGATTGACAATATTATCTATCCTATACTTGACGTACTCGCAAAGGCAGGGGGTAATATAAAAATTGACGCAGTACTTCTCAATGGAGGAATGACAAAGTTCTATCCGATAAAGGAGAGAGTTGACAGATTTTTCGGAATGAACTCATTTACAATATGCGACCCTGACTTAGCGGTTGCGAAAGGAGCGGTATATTATCACTACTGCCTGCACAAGTACAATGTTACAAAGAAATCATCTATTGATGAAATGGCAAGTCAGCCGGAAGCACTTAAACCGTTCACTTCTGCGAATATTCTCAATGATACACTCAGCCTTGGTATGACAGGCGAATATGTTTCAAAGCTTGTTGAAGCAGGAACGGTTCTTCCGTATGAGTCGGGAGAGATTAAAGACAAGTATGTATTCCCGGAATACACAAATACATTTGTACTTGAAGTCTTCAGCGGAAGAGGAAAATCAAAGAACCTTCCAAACAGACGTATGGCAAACCGCATTGTTGAATTTAAGAGAAAATATCCGGCAGGCACACCTATTTCAATGAGCATTAAAATAAATTCTTACAGAATGATGGACATTGAAGTGTGGATTACCGGAAACCCGACAGAAAGGGCTATTGTTTCACTCGATGCAGGTTCACAGAAACAGGCTTCCAAGAACAGAAATGTAACAAAGCTTGAAACAAGCGAAAAAATCGAACTCAATGCAAAGTCGGAAATTTATAACCTCGGACAGATTACAACAAAACTCAAAACAACCAAGGACGAAAAGGAAAAAGAAAAGATAGAGGCAAAAAGTAATGCTTGCATAGAAAAAATAGGAAATGCAACAAATCCGGAAGACTTCTATCCCGTTATCATGAGCGAACTCAACAAACTTAAAATAAACGATAATTTCAGAGGAAGCCTCTACAGAGTCGCATTCAAGCTCGGTCACGGCTGGAAAGAAAGCGAAATCTCCCGTGTTATTAAAGTCTGCAAATCACACTTCAGTGAAGCATATCTCGGATTCGCCGTAAGCAAATATGTTCTTATGAACGCAATGGCATTTATAGGAGAATACGGCGGTGAAGAAGGCCTTGAAATGATAAAGGAAATATACGATTCAAAGAAATATACCCAGATTGCTTATTATGCGGTGGAATGTGCAAGTATTGCGATGATGAAGAAAAATGATTATAAGTCCGCTTATAAGTACATAACTTCACGCAATATAAAGGATATACCGACAGAAAGCATATTCATGCTGGCGTTCTGCGTTTCAAGGGAACTCAATGTTATCAGGGCAAAGGATACCGAAAAGGCATTGAAAGTTATTTCGGAGCTTATAACAATTAATTATCCGGAAGCATTCTACGGAATATCAATGTTCTTTGCGGAAATATGCAAACAACAGGGAGTTGAAGACCCTGTTCCGAAAAAGATTCTTACAAAGGCACTTGCAACGCTCAATCAGTTCTCCGAAAGAATTAACAATATGGAAGGCACATTGAAGAAAGAAACCTTGTACAACGTGAACAAACTTATAGGAATTGCCCATAAATTTGCGGACAGTGAAGAACTTTCAGCAGAAGAGCAGGAATACTTTGAAGACAAGAGAAGACAGAATTACAGTAAATTCGGTCAGTAATTAGGGAAAGGCTAAAAATAAATGTGCATAGAAAATTTTGAAATCAGAAAGATGACCGAAAGCGACAGAGAAAAAGTATTGAATCTCGCAATGTCGTTTTTCAGGGGCGAAGCACTTGCCCATCCCGTACCGACAGATATAATTAATGCAACACTTAATTCAGCGATTGACGGTACAAAAGGGCTTGACGGTTACACATTCACGGAAAACGGTGAAGTAATCGGGTTTGCGTATGTTACGGAATATTTTTCTACGGAACGTGGAGGGACTTGCGTTCAGATAGAAGATATATGTCTTTCAGAGAAGTGCAGGGGAAAAGGTTATGGAACTAAGTTTTTCAGATGGCTTGAGGAACAAAGACCTTATGCGAAACGTTTCCGCCTTGAAGTGACAGATGTGAATGTTCCGGCTCAGAAACTTTATAAACGTCTTGGGTTCTCGGAAGTCGGGTATATACAGATGGCTAAGGAAGTTTGACAAATAATAATTTTTCAGGGGGGCGGGGGGGGGGGGGGGGGGGGGGG
>URWK01000018.1 GCA_900551505.1 uncultured Ruminococcus sp.
TGAGCTACTCTCTAAAACATACTTTAACCCGCCAAGTTCATCTGTAAGCATATACTTTTTTCAGTACTGTTTCTCTCTATCTGCATGACAATAGCAAGAAATAATATCTATCAACCGAAAAACTTAAAATACACATGAAGCCTGTCAATAACACTTGACAATGTTGTGTTTTCATATACTGATTCTGGTAATAATGCAGTTGATGTGATAAATTTTCCCATTAAATCAGGAGAACATATTGCCTTTGTAGGTTCATCAGGAAGCGGAAAAACCACACTTGCCTCACTTATTGCACGTTTCTGGGACGTAAAAAGCGGAAGTATAAAAATTGGTGGTGCAGATGTCAGAAATATTCCAATAAATGAGCTTATGAATTATGTTTCATATGTTTTTCAGGACAGCAAATTGCTGAAAATGAGTATTATGGACAATATTCGCATGGGCAGGCCTGATGCAACAGATAAAGAAGTTATGCAGGCTCTCCGTGATGCACAATGTATGGATATTATCAAAAAATTTCCTGATGGAGTTAATACAATGATAGGTTCAAAGGGAATTTATGTTTCAGGTGGTGAGTGTCAAAGATTGTCAATTGCAAGAGCATTTTAAAAAAATGCCCCTGTTCTTCTCGATGAAGCAACAGCATTTGCAGACCCAGACAATGAAAGACTTGTTCAACAGGCTTTTGAAAAACTCTCAAAGAACAAAACCGTTATAATGATTGCACACAGATTATCTACAATCACAAATGCAGATTGTATATATGTTTTGTCTGACGGTAAGATTGCAGAAAGCGGAACCCATAAAGAACTTATTTCTAAAAACGGAATATATAATCATATGTGGAATGAATACAATAAATCTGTTAACTGACAGGTTGGAAAGGCGGGAAAATAAATTATGAGGTTTACAGAAAAATTAAAACACAAATATACTCTTTCTAATACAGGTGCAAAAGCTATGATTCGTGCCTTTTTTGCTGTTACAATTGCAAATATTGTGCTTATGATGCCTGTAGGTTTGCTCTATAAATTGTCATCATATCTTCTTGACGGCGAACTTCCAAGAGATAAATTTGCTTTATTTATCATCGCAATAGTTATTGTACTTGCACTTATCGCATTGACAATGGTTTTTCAGTATCGTTCAACATTTCTTTCAACCTACATTGAAGCGATGTAAGAAGAACTCTTGCGGAAAAGCTTAGGAAAATACCACTTTCATTTTTTGAAAAAAAGACCTCTCAGACCTTACAAACACAATAATGAATGACTGTGCAATGATTGAAACAGCGTCATCTCACTGGATACCTGAACTTGTTGGTGCAATGCTTTCAACAACAATTGTAGTTATTAGTTTATTCTTCCTTAACTGTAAGATGACTCTTGCATCAGTATGGATAATGCCTGTTGCATTTATTATTGTTATTTCTTCAAGGAGAGTAATGACAGGAGTTCATGAAAAAACAATAAAATATCGTCTTGACTGTATTGACAGTATTCAGGAAGGGTTTGAAATCTTGCGTGACCTGCGTTCGTATAATATGACAAAAACATATTCAGAAGGATTGAACAAAAAAATAAAAGCAGTCGAAAAACACGCAATTTTCTCAGAATTTGCAAATGCCGCTTTTGTATGATGCTCTGCACAGATGATATTGAAACTTGGTATAGGTACGGTTGCAGTTGTGGGCAGTTCGCTTCTCATAAAAGGCGAAATAAATGTATTGACATTTTTCATGTTTCTTCTTGTTGTGACAAGAATGTATGAGCCTTTGCAGATTTCACTTCAAAATATTGCCGCAATAATAAGTATTGATGTAACTTGCACATTGTGATGAATTTGTCGAAAAATGCCTGAAAAGTGGAACAGTATGATTGGCGAAAACGGTTCAGAGCTTTCCGGAGGAGAAAGACAACATATTTTAATAGCAAGGGCATTTTTGAAAAATGCACCTATTATACTTATGGACGAGGCAACAGCTTCTCTTGATGTCGATAATAAATCACTTATTCAGGAATCAATTTCAAAACTTATAAAAGACAAAACTGTTCTTATCATTGCATACAGAATGAGAACCGTTGACGGAGTGGACAAGATAGTTGTTTTGAAAGACGGCAAAGTTGCTGAATCAGGTTCTCCTGAAGAACTTAAAAAATTAAATGGCATTTATAAACATATGTCGGATATTCAGATTTCTTCAAGTCAGTGGAAATATTAAATAATATGCTATTAAACAAAAAAGAGGGCTGTAAAAGCCCTTTTTTTGTTTGTTTTTAAAATATACTTAATTTTTTATTTTGTAGTTTCCCTGCGTATAAGAATTGGCGTAAGAATCTTGTGAATAGGTTCGGTAAGCGGTTTTGGTCTGCGTTTTTTTCTTTCATCTATCTGCATAATGAGAAGTTTCATTGTTTCTTCTGCGATTTTATGTATTTGCTGACCAACAGTGGTAATTGGTATTACAGCCTCTCTTGAAGCGGGGGAATTGTCAAAACCTACTATTTTGTATTTTTCGGGAAGTGTACCGTATTTTTTTATAATAATATTCAGCAATATATTTGCGTGTGTGTCATTAGGCATGAATATTCCTATTTTTTTATTGCTGTAAGTTTCCTCGATTTCATTAAAAAATTTTGTTATTTCGGCATAGTTCTTTTCAAAGCTTGCTCCGAAATCCTTTATCATGATATAGTGTTCAAAATTGTTTGTTTCGCAAAATTCTTTGAAGCCTCTTATTCTTCCGTAAGCTGGAACATATTTGGAAACGTCCGAATTTGCATGAATTAAGATATCACAACCGCTTTTTGCAAGAACAGTTGCCGCCTGTGTTCCGCCCATATAATTGTCTGTATTTACACTGCACACATATTCGTCTTCTCGCTCAATTGTAACAATGGGAATGTTATAATCAAATAATTCTTTTGAAGAAAGTGTGTGACTGAGAATAATAAACCCTTCTGTTTTATAGGCAAGAAGTTCATTTATATACTTTCTTTCAACGTCTGCATCGTTATTTCCTGCAAATACAATGAATTTATATCCATATTCTTCGTATGTAGAGATAATGTGGTCGAGAATATCAGAATAATAGTGCATATACAAATTCGGAATAATAACTCCGACCATTTCTGTGTTACCGTTTGCCATAACTCTGGCAAGTTTATTTTCCTTATAGTCAAGCACTTCAAGAGCATTGGCGATTTTCTCCTGATTTTCCAATGTTACAGAATCCGGATTATTAAAATATCTTGATATTGTAGTTTTAGAAAAGCCAGTATATTCGGCAATATCTGCAAAAGTGATATTTTTTTTAGCCATCTTTCAGCCTCCTTTTTTCCTTATAATTATATCACAGAAGCAATCTGAAATCAATAAAGTTACTGGTAAAGTAACTGGTTTTGTAGAAATGCACAAAACGATTTGCCCTTTTTTATGGGTTGTAACAAAGATTTGAAAGAAACTTGACAAATAACATGATACATGTTAATATGTAATTAGTAAAGTAACCAGTTACTTAAAAAGAACGGAGGGAAAACAGTTATGAAAAAGCTACCATTATTTATGACAGCTCTTTCAATTTTAGCAAGCACGATTTCATTGACAGGGTGCAATAAAACAGTAAAACCCAGTGATGTGCAAGGTTATGATGAGGGCGAACAGTATATCAGTATGTGGGTACATACAATTGAAGATACACCGGAAGGAGAAGCCTATAAAAAATCTGTCGATAGCTTCAATGAAAAATACAATGGCACATATTTTGCGGATATTGAATTTATTCCGAGAAATGACAGCGGTGGCGGATATTCAGATAAAATAAATGCATCTGTCATGTCAGGCGACCTTCCTGATGTAATAACAGTTGATGGTCCGAATATTTCTGCATATGCGGCAAACGGAATTATTCAACCTCTTGCAGAAATAAGTGATGAAGACAAATCGGTTTACCTTGATTCCATTCTTGAACAAGGTACGGTTGATGGTAAACTTTATGCACTGGGTGCAATGGAATCAAGTGTGGGACTTTATTACAATAAAGCTATTCTTGAAGAAGCGGGAATTGAAGTTCCTGATAAAGACCACCCATGGACATTTTCGGAATTCCTCGATATTCTGGAAAAGCTTAAACCTATCATGGACGGCAAAAACGGTTATCCGCTTGATATGACATTCCCTGTAGGCGAAACCAGTATTTATTATTATGCGCCGTTTATCTGGTCAAACGGTGGTGATTTGATAAGTGATGATGGACTTACAGCAGACGGATATTTTAATTCAGATAAAAATGAAGAAGTATTCAATTATTTCAGAGGGCTTGTAGACAAAAAATATATGTCAGCAACTCCAATTGAAAATTTGTTTGAAAGCGGACGTGCAGCATTCAAATTTGATGGGGCATGGGAAGTAAATACAATTTATCAGAGTTACAGTGATATTGACCTTGGAGTAGCTCCGTATATAGTCAGCGACAATTGGGATGGCGGAAGGTACACTCCGACAGGTTCATGGGCTTATGCGGCAACATCAGAAACAGAACATATTGAAGCGGCAACAGAACTTGTAAAGTGGATGAGTGGAGTGGAAAGCGGTATTCTTCTTTATGAAAACACAAAAAGTATGCCGTCAACATACGCTGCATACGACCAAATAACAACATTTGAAGAAGATGAAAACTATAAAGCACTTTATGAGCAATTAAGAGATTATGGTCACCCAAGACCAAAAACACCTGTTTATCCGCAGGTCAGCACATCTTTTCAGCAGGTTCTTGAAGACGTTGGTTTGAGCGGAAGAAATGCAAAAGATGAAATGGATAAATCTGTAGAAAGGATAAACGCTAAGCTCAAGCGTTACACAAGATAATATGAAAAATAAATCAAATTCTATTCTCGGAATGGCTTTTTTCGGGCCTGCACTGGTTTTGATGACATTATTTCTGTTCATTCCGATGATACTTACACTTATTTACAGCTTTACTGATTATTTTGCATTGAATCCTAAGTTGACACATTTTGTAGGATTGGAAAATTTCAGTACGATTTTTAAAGATGAATTATTCACAACGGCATTTGGGAATACGATTAAATTTGTACTTATCATTGTTCCTTTGCAGACTTTAGGAGCATTAGGCTTAGCACTTCTCATAAACAAGGTTACAGTCTGCAAGAAATATTTCAAAGTAGCATTCTTTATTCCTGTTGTAATGTCACTTGCAGTTGTTTCAAATCTTTGGATGCAAATATACAGCCCTGAAGGTATCCTCAACACAATGCTTGCCAACTTCGGAATTGACCCACAACCGTTTATCTATGGTGTAAATCAAGCACTTCCTTCAATTGCATTCATGAGTGTATGGCAAGGTGTCGGTTACCAGATGATAATATTCCTTGGAGGCTTACAAGCAATAAATCCGGCACTTTATGAAGCCGCAGAAATGGACCACGCAAGTTCTTGGAGCAAATTCGTAAATATCACACTTCCGGAATTAAAACCACTTTGTGTATTTGTCTTTATAACTATTACAATCGGTGCATTCAGAATGATTGTTCAACCTATGGTAATGACAGGCGGTGGTCCTTCACATTCAACTTACACAATAGTTTATGACATTTATGAAACAGGTACAGTAAACTGGGAAATCGGTCTTGCTTCTGCAATGGCAATAGTCTTTACAATATTTGTTGTCATACTTACAATTATTCAAACAATTCTTACAAAAGATAAGGAGGATAAAAATGAAAACAAAAAAGCAAAAAGTCATTAATGGTATTCTTGTTGCAATAATGCTTGTTATGTCATTGTTCTTCTTGTTCCCTGTTATCTGGATGATTGCAAACTCTTTCAAACCCGATGCAATGATTACATCTGATATGAATTCCGTTCGTGCATTTATACCTCCTTCTCTTAGTAGCGGATTTTTCGACAACTACAAAGCAATTCTCTTTAACACAAGTTTCATACGCTATATGCTGAACACTTTGTTCTATGCTGCAATACTCATAGTATCAGGTGTAATTGTAAACGGGCTTGCAGGTTATGCACTTGCGAAAATCAAATTTCCGTTCAGAGAAAGATGGCTTGCGGTAATCATGATGCTTATGATTATTCCGACAGAAACAATTATCACCATAAACTTTATGTTTGTTTCAAAAGCCGGACTCCTCAATACAGTTTTCGGATATGTGCTTCCTATGATAGTCAATCCTTTTAATATCTTTCTTTTCAGACAAGTTTTTGTAAGTCTGCCTGATGATATTTGGGAAGCCGCACAGCTTGACCATTGCAATCCGGTAAAATACTTCTTCACAATGGTTTTACCGATGTCAACAACAGTTGTTGCAACAGTCAGTGTATTTACTTTCCTCAATGTATGGAATGATTATCTTTGGCCATCACTCGTTTTCACATCAAGCGACCTTTTAACTGCACAGATAGGTCTTAATTCTATTACTTCAAATGATAATACCACTATGGGTCAGACACTTGCAGTTATCACACTCATCACAATTCCGGTTATCATCATTTACTCACTTTTCTCAAAGCAGATTGTAGAAGGTGTAGTTTCAACAGGTTCTAAGGAGGGCTAAATTATGAGTTTTATTGAAATGAAAAATATCTGCAAGAAATATGCAGGAGCTGAAAAAAATTCTGTTACAGACTTCAATCTTTCCATAGAAGAAGGCGAATTTATCGCCTTTGTAGGCCCATCAGGCTGCGGAAAATCAACAACCCTCAGAATGATTGCAGGATTTGAAGAAATTACAGGCGGAGATTTCTTTATTGACGGAAAACGCATGAACACAGTTCCTCCAAGAGATAGAGGAATTTCAATGGTATTTCAGAATTATGCACTTTATCCGCACATGACAGTTGAAAAGAATATTTCCTACGGACTGAAAAATATGAAAGTTCCAAACGATGAAATAAAGAAAAAAGTTGACTGGGCAATTGACATTCTCGGACTTTCAGAATACAGATACAGAAAACCGAAAAACCTCTCAGGCGGACAGCGTCAAAGAGTAGCACTCGGACGTGCAATTGTAAAGAATCAAAAGCTTTTTCTTATGGACGAACCGCTTTCAAACCTTGATGCCAAGCTTAGAGTAAGCATGAGAAATGAAATAAGCAAACTTCACAGACAACTCGGCAGTACAACAATTTATGTAACACATGACCAAGTTGAAGCAATGACAATGGCAGACCGCATTGTAATCATGAAAGACGGCGTTATTCAGCAAGTCGGAAAACCTATGGAATTGTATGAACATCCGGCAAACAAATTTGTAGCAGGCTTTATAGGTTCGCCTCAGATGAATTTCTATGATGTTAATTTGCATGGAGATACACTGACATTTTCAGACGGAAGCCGTATGAAGTTACCGGATTCGGTTTTATCAAAGCTTTCAGGAAAACAGGGAGAATTAATCCTTGGAATAAGAGGAGAAGATATAAAACTTGACCTCCAGAATATTGACCTTTACAAAAACAGCAAAATGTCTGCAACAGTAGAGAATGTGGAAGTTATGGGAAATGAAAACAATCTTTACTTCACTTTCGGCGGTACTGCTTCAGTGGCAAGAGTATCAAAATATGAAATCAGCAAGTCAGGCGATAAAATTGATTTTGTATTCATTCCGTCAAGAATGCATTTCTTTGACAAGCAGACAGAAGTAAGTCTTTTTTAAAAGGAGGAGAAACAGATGCAAAAAGTTCATTTAAAAGCACCAAATTGCTGGATAAATGACCCGAACGGTTTTATCTGGTACAAGGGACAGTATCATTTGTTTTATCAGTGCTTTCCATATACCGCACAGTGGGGAAGAATGCACTGGGGACACGCTGTAAGTAAAGACCTTGTGAATTGGGAGCAAAAGGGCATTGCACTTTTCCCGACAAAAACCGATGACCGTAGTGGTTGCTTTTCAGGAAGTGCTGTAGAACATGATGGGAAAATGTATCTTTATTACACAGGTGTAAATTATATTGAGGAAGACCCTGAAAATATAAATCATTGTCTGAATGACAACTTTATTTCGGCACAGCTTATGATAACTTCTGAAGACGGCTTGAATTTTGATAATATTTCAGACAAGAAAACCATTATTCCTCCAATAGAGGAAAAAAGTATCGGAGATAAAAAACATACCCGTGACCCAAAAGTTTGGCGTGGCAAAAATGCATGGTATATGGTTCTTGGAAGCACTGTAAATCAAAAAGGCAGATTGCTGTTTTACAAGAGCGAAGACTTACAGAACTGGAAATATCTTAATTTTGCAGATAAAGAGAATTTCGGCTGGATGTGGGAATGTCCGGACTATTTTGAAGTTGACAGTACAGGAATAACAATATTTTCCCCAATGGGATTTTTAAATGACGGAAAAGAATATGATTCTGCGGCAATATGTATGGTATCCCCATTTGATGAGGTTACAGGAACAATGAAGCTCTCAGATAATTACCAATTCTTTGACTTAGGACTTGACCTTTACGCACCACAGAGTACAACGGACGAAAACGGAAATCGTGTTATAGTCGCTTGGGCGAGAATGCCTGAACCTGTGAAAAACGAAAACGGTAAATGGAGTGGTTTAATTAGTATACCACGAATTGTTGAAGTTAAGAATAATCATATATATTTCAGACCACATACAAATATAAAAAATTCTTTTGTAAAGAAAATCAATTCTCCTGATAAATCTGAATTTATGCTTAAAACATCTCTCAAGAACGGCGAAAGTATTAACATTGGGGGATACATTATAAAGCGTGAAAATGACAAAATCTTTGCAGACCGTTCAGCCGTATTTACGAAAAGCGGCAATTACAGACTTACCGCAGAAACACCCGTTATCAATGATGGTTATGAACTTGAGATTTACGTTGACAAAAATCTGATTGAAGTATTCATAAATAACGGCGAATACGTTATAAGTCATGTGGTATACGGTTTGACTGATGAAGTCATAGGTAAGGCATATACACTTTACACAACTGAATGAGGTGCAAATTATGAAATTGGAAAATAAAATCATGCTGATTACCTATGCAGACAGCATGGGAAAAAACCTTAAAGAACTTCATGAAGTGCTGAATAAACACTACAAAGGTGCTATTGGCGGAGTGCATATTCTCCCGTTCTTTCCATCATCTGCTGACAGAGGATTTGCTCCTATGTGCTATGACAAGGTTGATGAAAAATTTGGTGACTTTTCTGATATTAAAGAACTTAGCAAAGATTATTATCTGATGTTCGACTTTATGGTAAATCACATTTCCGCAAGTTCTGAATATTTTAAGGATTTCCTTCAGAAAAAAGAACTTTCGCCTTACAAGGATATGTTTATCCGTTATAGTAAGTTTTGGACAAACGGTGAACCGACACAGAAACAGACAGATATGATTTACAAGAGAAAGCCAAGAGCCCCATATATTGATGTTAAGTTCTCAGATGGAAGCACAGACAAGGTTTGGTGTACTTTCTGTGAAGAACAGATTGACCTTGACATAAATACAGACGTTACGAAGAAGTTTATCAAAGATACACTGCTTTCCATGTGTAAACACGGGGCTTCCGTAATCAGACTCGATGCCTTCGCATACGCTGTCAAGAAGCCGGATACAAATTGTTTCTTTATCGAACCCGATATATGGAAGCTCCTTTATGACATTGAAGATATTGTTAAGAAAGAAAATGTCGAAATTCTCCCTGAAATACATGAACATTACACTATCCCAATGAAAATATCTGACAAAGGTTTCTGGATATATGATTTTGCACTTCCTGTGCTGACACTTCATGCACTTTACAATCATGACGGACAATATTTAAAAAAATGGCTTGAAATGTGTCCTATGAAACAGTTCACAACACTTGATACTCATGACGGCATAGGAATTGTTGATGTCAAGGATTTGTTACCGGACAAAGAAATTGAAAAAGTTAAAGAACAGATGTACTGTCAAGGGGCAAATGTAAAGAAAATTTACAGCTCAGAAGCTTACAACAATCTGGATATTTATCAAGTCAACACGACATATTATTCAGCACTCGGAAATAACGATAAGGCATATTTGCTTGCTCGTGCAATACAGTTTTTCGCTCCGGGTATTCCGCAAATTTATTATGTCGGAATGCTTGCAGGCAGTAATGATATTGACCTTATGGAAAGAACCAAAAATGGACGCGATATTAACCGACATTATTATTCTGTGAATGAAATTAATCAGGTACAAGAACTTCCTATAGTTCAGAAACTTAAAGAATTAATGATATTGAGAAATACACACCCTGCTTTTTCTCTTGATGGAACAATAAAGGTATCGACAGAAGGAGAAATGTTAACTATTACAAGAACTTTCGGCGAACATTCTCTTACTCTTAATGCAAATCTGACAACTTATGACTATATGATTAAATGAGGTGAACTGAATGAAGAAATATGATGTTACCGCACTTGGCGAATTACTTATTGACTTTACCGAAAACGGAACAAGCTTACAAGGCAATCCTTTGTTTGAAGCTAATCCCGGCGGAGCTCCTTGTAATGTGCTTGCGATGCTTTCAAAGCTTGGAAAAAAGACAGCTTTTATCGGAAAAGTTGGAAGCGATATGTTCGGCAGACAGCTTGCAGATTCTATAGAAAGTGTCGGAATTTGTACAGATGGGCTTGTTATGGACGAAACTGTTCCTACAACGCTTGCTTTTGTGCATACCTTTGAAGGTGGCGAAAGAGAATTCAGCTTCATACGCAATCCCGGAGCTGATATGATGTTGACAGAACAGGAAGTAAATACAGATTTGCTTACAGAATCAAAGATTTTCCACTTTGGCACACTTTCTTCAACTCATGAAGGCGTAAGGAAAGCTACAAGATTTGCCATAGATACTGCAATTTCAAACGGTGCTTTAATTTCTTTTGACCCGAATCTTCGTGAACCTCTTTGGAATAGTCTTGATGATGCTAAAACTGAAATAGAATACGGCTTTTCAAAATGTAACATATTGAAAATTTCAGACAATGAAGTTGAATTTATGTTCGGTCATAACAATTATGATAAAGCCGCAAGCAAACTTTTTGAAAAGTATTCCAATATTCAGTTGATATTTATAACTCTCGGCGGTGACGGAAGTTGTGCATATACAAGAACTGCAAAGGCAAAAACATCTGTTTATGATGTTGAAACCATTGAAAAGACAGGTGCAGGAGATACATTCTTTGGCTGTGCATTAAGCTGTATTCTTGATACGGATATTTCATCTCTTGATGAAAATAAGCTTACTGAAATATTGAAATTTGCAAATTCAGGAGCATCATTAATCACCACAAGAAAAGGGGCATTGAAAATTATGCCAAGTAAAGATGAAATTTTAAATCTTATTGAAAATAGCAAATAAAAGAAAAATCCTCTGTATAAAAAAACTTCTCCATAAAATTTGGAGGAGTTTTTTTATTTTGTAATCTCAAATGCTTCTGTAAACGCTCTACAAGCCTTGTATTGCGTTTCAAAAGATTTTTCAGTAAACTATACTGCTAAGGGTATACCCCCTCTTAAAACGCCTCTCCGTTCAATTATTGAGTAGTAACAGTAAGAATAATATCAAATCAACTATTATTACTTTAATAGTTAGATTATTTTGAAGTTCTCATGTTGTAAATTAGTAATATTTTCAAGGGTATATTTGAAGTAGTGATATTTACTAATATAGGGAAATAAGTTTTTATCCCCTTTAATACAAGTCAGTTTAATGCTTCTTTTATTGTATTTATCGGTAGAATTCTCACATATAATTGTTCAAGTGTACACCTTTAGCTTTGACAAATGGCTTAATTACGTGCTTTTTTGTGCTCCGTTATCAGGGAGTCTGTCAGAATAGCTATTATGAGTTGTTTCATAAATGATTCAAAATTGTTTAGTTACTTCATAACCTTCAAAAAAGAATATCTTTATATGTCATTAGAAGTTCTTTAAATGCAAATAGGTAAATGAGATGGTTTCTCTCTTATATGACATTATTAAGAGATTTAGTATTAAGTTTGATTGTAGTATTTCCAATAAGTAAGATTAATTGAGGGTATTGTTTCCGTTTCTTGAGTGTGTATGTTTTTGCAGTCATTAAATCTCTTTCAGATATTCTCATAGTGTTTATATGTTTATAAGGTTTGGGATACTACCTCTATCTTTTAGTAGAGTTTTAATTGTTTACAACAAGAGTGTTCTTTCTCTCTTAGAAGGGTTTCAAAGTCAGTCAGTCGGTTGCGAAGCAACCTCATGATAGATTGATATATAATAGCAACTTGATAAGTTGCTTGATAGACTACTTGATAACGGAGGGGCAGAAACCACGCATTTAAGCCGTTTGTCGTGGCTAAAGGCAAGCTATCAGAAACACGCTTAAATGCAACTATGAGGCTTTAAAAACGATTTATAAGCATACTAAATTTTTAGAAAAACCCCTTGACAATTGGCAATTTTCAAGGTAAAATTAATTGAAATGTGCAAAAACTCATTGATAAATTAAAGGACACAGAGAAGGGGGGCTTTTAGTATACGGCAAAAAAGTGAGTGGGGATAGTAGTAAGGGGATGAAGTGTAGCAAAGGTAGAAATATACTGGGAAAACTGCAAGGGGAAAAAGGTGTGAAAAGTAGCATAGATGTTAGTGGGAATGTAAGAATTTCAAGCGTTTGTAGAAGAAAGGGTGTGTGTGATTGAATGGGAATAGGTGAAGCTTTTGCTTACAGAGAAAAAAAGATTGAGCATACAAGGGAACAGTGGATTAAGTGGTATGGAGAAAAAGTTAAGCTTATGGAGGCTGAATATCAGGAGGTTACGCCTGTAGAGTTTTATCGGGACTTGTTTCCTGAAGGTAGCTTTCAAACGAGAGGAAACTTTGACGATAGAGGAAATGGGCTGATAGATATTATTTCTTGCTATTGTCATGCAGATAGAGAGAAACAGTACTGCAAAAAGTATGTGCTTACAGATGAACTTGGTGGGTTAAAGTATGTCTTAGAGAGTAACTCG
>URWK01000019.1 GCA_900551505.1 uncultured Ruminococcus sp.
TCCTCTTCTTTTTAGTTATCCCCCCCCCCCCCCCCCCGCCCCCCCCGTCCCCCCCCCCCCCCCCCCCCCCCCCCCCCGATTTCTGTAAAAGCAGAGAAGTAACAAACTATCTACTTTTCATTATCATCAACCCATTCTCTCGCAAAGCCTGCATTTTCACGGTTGGTGTTCATAACATTTCCATTCCTGGTGGTGAAATTGCTTGTAATAACGTTTGTGGCGAACATGGGGCTGACATCATTTTTGTGCCTGGGTCTGTAAATCTTTACATCTTCATCTTCCATAAAAGCTTACCTCTTACACAAATTTATTAAGTCGCTTTATATAATTCTGTTCATGCTGAACCATAGCGTTTGCCTGTCTTTTAATATCGTCCGAAATCTTTTCACAGCCGTTAAGCCCCGATGATATTTCTATAATTCCCGAAGTAGTCCCCTTTATCATAAGCTTGGCGATATCGGAATTTTCGTTTATGGCGTTAAGCTTGATATTAGTCATGGCTTTAGGGAATATGCCTGTTGTTTGAGGCTGAATGTTCATAGATTTAAGCTGTTCGGCGGTCTGTTTCCTGACAGAAGTGTAATATGACTTTTCGTTTTCAAGTTCATGTTTAAGTTGCGGAGAAGTGGCACGGCTCATAGCCACAGAAATCGCATAAGTTCCCATATCGCAGTTCTTATAACATGACTGGAGTATTCCCGAAGCGGTTTTCTGATTTTTCATAATAAAAAATCTCCTTTCCTAAGAGTATTATCTGAAGAAAAGGAGATAAATATAATATGTATTTTTTGAAAGTAAAGGTTTTAATTATTGGACATATCGTATTCTTCTTCCTTGTTTCCGAGGGCGAAGTTAATGATACGGGAATAAAAACCAATCGGATTGAGCATAATCTGTTCGCCGAGTAAATGAGCCTGAGTTTCGTCAGGTGCGAAAAGTTTGAGGTCAATCAGGTCATTCTGAATATCAATACAGCGGCAATGAACATAATAACCGCCTGTTTCAATCGGGATATACTCAATTTTTATTTCATTGTTAAGCTTGAGTCTGGAAAAATACTGCAATCCTGCTTTGACAAGGTTATCTCTGTAAGTTTTCGGCACATAATTGTGAAAACTTCTGGCACACAAGCTGCCTTTTTCAGTAAGGATATAGCATTGTTTACCCTCGAAGTTCGTAGTCAGCAGAATAGTATTTGTTCTGAGCAGGTCATCAACGGCTTCCTGATAGTAGAAGTAATTTATTATGTTATTTCCAACGGCAATTTCATAGAGCTGGTCAGGTTCAACGGCACGGTTGAGTTGATGGATAAGATAACAAATCAGAATTTTTATGACAGTCAGGTCTTTAAGCTCAAAATGTGCCATATCAGAAAGCTTTTTTTCAGGTTTTCCCATAATCTCATCGCCCTTTCAAAAAAATTATAATTTAAGTCCACGTCCGTAAAGAGAACGTGAACTGTAAGTTAAGTCTGTATATGTTAAAAATTCGGATAGTCGAGCATATGGTTAAGCACTGCAATATTTACGGCAGACTCTACGCAGGGAACGGCACGGGGTACTATACAAGGGTCATGTCTTCCCTTTATAACGATGGTTTCATTGGTCATGCTTCCGTAATCAATAGTTTTCTGAGGTTTGGAAATTGACGGAGTAGGTTTGACAGCGACTTTAAGGGTTATCGGCATACCTGATGAAATACCGCCGAGAATACCGCCATGGTTATTTGTCTTAGTGACAACATGACCGTTTTCATTTACAAAAAACTCATCATTATTTTGACTGCCGAGCATTTCGGCAACTTCAAAACCCGCACCGAATTCAAGACCTTTAACGGCAGGAATTCCGAAAATAAGCTGAGAGATACTGTTTTCGAGTCCGTCAAATATAGGAGAACCTATACCGGCAGGAACGTTTATACAGGCACACTCGATTATACCGCCTAAAGAGTCCTGAGCCATTCTTGCACGTTCGACATCGGCAATCATTAATTTACCCTTGTTGTCATTGATTACAGGGAAGTCCTTTTCCCTTACCGCAAGAATATCATCTTTTGAAACGTTTGTCCGGTCAAATTCCGCATCGCAGATTCCGTGAATGGATGCAATGTGAGCTCCCGTATAAATTCCACGGCGTTCGAGAATCTGACCGCATACAGCACCCGCAAAAACCAGAGGAGCTGTAAGTCTTCCGGAAAAATGTCCTCCGCCTCTCACGTCATTGAAGCCGTTATAACGCAAAGCACCTGTGTAATCGGCATGACCGGGACGGGCAAGCCTTGAAATATTCGAGTAATCCTGCGAATGTGTGTCGGTATTTCTAATAACCGCACAAATCGGAGTACCGGTTGTTCTGTCATTGTAGATGCCTGACATTATTTCAGGTAAATCCTTTTCGCTTCTTGGGGTTGAAGTGGAATTTTTTTTAGGGGCTCTCCTCGACATGAAAGCAAGTAATTTTTCCTTGTCGATATATTCGCCTGACGGAATGTTGTTCATTACAACGCCAATACCGTTGCCGTGTGATTCGCCGAAAATTGTTATTGAAATTTTATTATTCCAGATTGATGACATGGGCATTACCTCCGATATTATTGTAATCATCAAAGAAAAGAGGATAAGATTTTCTGACAGCTCCCGCATTTTTGATGATAATATCACCGTTGGAACGGGTTGAGGCGATTGCAACAGCCATAACAATTCTGTGGTCATTGAAACTGTCAACGATTCCGCCGTGAAGCGTCTTTACAGGCTGGATAACAAGACCGTCAGACGTTACGGAGATATTACCTCCAAGGGTATTCAGAACACTGGAAATAGCTTCGAGTCTGTCGCTCTCTTTAATTTTCAGGCGTTCAGCCCCCGTGATTACAGAAGTGGAATTACAGAAACAGCCAAGCACCGCAAGTATCGGAACAAGGTCGGGAATGTCGGTTGCATTGACATTGAAACCGCTTAAACTTTGTTGCTTGACATCACTCTTTTTATTATAACCTATATCGGAGAGAATTTCAACAATTTTTTCATCGCCCTGCATACTATTTTTGCAGAGATTCAGAATATTCACATTATTTCCGACAGCATTTGCCACAAAGAAAAAAGCCCCCTGAGAATAGTCGCCTTCAATGGAAGTATCACAAGAAATATACCTTTGATTTCCCTTGATGAAATAGCCGTTCTGAGTTTCGGATATTTTTATTCCGAATTTACGCAGGCATTTGACAGTCATGTCCGCATAAGGCTTGGACTGTAAAGGGGAAGTCATTATAATCTCGGAATCGCCGTTTAATAAAGGAAGTGCGAACATAAGCCCCGTTACAAACTGGGAAGAAATATCGCCCTCCAGTCTGAAAGTTCCTGAACGTAAAGTTCCCGAAACAGAAAAAGGCATTGTGTTCTGATAGTCGAAAGTTACATTCTTTGAAGAAAGTTCACGCAGATAAGGCGTAATGGGACGTTGCGGAAGTCTGCCTTCACCTGAGATGGAAGCGGAAATTCCGAGAGCCGAAACTATAGGGATGATGAAACGCAGTGTAGAACCGCTTTCATGACAATTAATGTCTGCATATTCAGGAATTTTTGAGATGCCACGAACGGTAATTTCATCACCGTCAATCCTGAATGAAGCACCTATTGCGGTAAGTGCCGAAATAGTCGCCTTAATATCAACTGAAAGGCTTACACCTGAAATATGTGAAACGCCATCGGACAAGCCCGCAGAAATCAACATTCTGTGGGTAACGCTTTTTGAAGACGGAATTTTTATGTCGCCTTTAAGGGTTGACGGAACAATTTTTATATCCATGCATTAAACAACCATAAATTTTTTAAATTCTTCGATAGTTTTTTTCTGCACTTCTGAATGAACGAGCTTTGAACATACTATAATGTTAATGTTTTTGCCCTCACACTTTTTATCATTGAAGCAGAGCGGAACGAGTTCGTCAAGCGGAGCAGGCACTGAAACGGCAAGTTCATATTTTTTACAGCAGTTTACAAGTTCTTCCGTAACCTGATGAGAATGTATATTGTTTTTCTCGCATCTTTCAGCCATAAGGCACATACCGACAGCAACGGCGTTTCCGTGTGTGTAAGTTTCATAGTGATAGAAGCTTTCTACAGCATGACCGAGGGTGTGACCGAAATTGAGAATCATTCTTTCGCCCTTGTCGAATTCGTCATGTTCGACAACTTCCTTTTTAATAGAAACGCATCTGAAAATGAGTTCATCGGCGATAGCCTTAATTGTATCAAGGTTATGTTCTTCGATAAGTCTGAATAAAGAGTAATCACGGATACAGCCGTATTTAATGGCTTCTGCCATACCGTCAGAAAGAAATTTCCTGTCGAGTGTGTTAAGTGTATCGGGGTCACAGATTACGCAGGCAGGCTGCTTAAATGCTCCTACAAGATTTTTTCCGTTCGGCAGGTCAATAGCCGTTTTTCCGCCTACAGAAGAATCTATTTGTGCAAGAAGTGTTGTCGGAATCTGTATATAGTCGATTCCACGGAGATATGTTGCAGAGGCGAAACCCGTTATATCTCCCACAACTCCGCCCCCAAGTGCTATAAGACAATCGGAACGTGTCAGATGGTTTTCGCAGAGGAAAGAATATATTCTGCTGAGAGTGTAAAGCGATTTTGAAGTTTCTCCGTGCGGGAACACAAACTTGACAACAGAAAAGCCCTTTTCGGACAAAGAATTAATTACAGTATCCGAATATAGTTTATCAACGTTGTCATCGGTGATGACCGCAAAGGTCTTAGCCTTCACGGTATCAGCGATAATGTGACCGCAATCTTTGAGAAGTCCTCTTTTTATAAAAATCTCATAAGTGTGACTTGCATTTACGGTAACAGTTTTCATTTTATCAACCTATTTCCTTTCCCATGAAGGCAACCTGTTTTTTGAGGCTTGTCATAACATGGTCGAACTGAGCAGGTGTAAGTGACTGAGCACCGTCAGAAAGTGCTTTCTGAGGGCAATTGTGTACTTCGATAATGAGAGCGTCAGCACCTGCAACTACAGAGGCAAGTGAGAGCGGTTCAACAAGTGAAGTAAGTCCTGTTGCATGGCTTGGGTCAACGACTACAGGAAGATGTGAAAGCTGTTTAAGGAGTGGTACAGCGGCAATATCGAGAGTATTTCTTGTCTTTGTTTCAAATGTTCTGATACCTCTTTCGCAGAGCATAACGTTGTTGTTACCGCCAGCCATTATGTATTCTGCTGACATAAGGAGTTCTTCCATGGTGTTTGCAAGACCTCTCTTGAGAAGAATCGGCTTGTCTGAATGACCGAGAGCTTTGAGAAGTTCAAAGTTCTGCATATTTCTTGCACCGACCTGGATAACATCAACGTCTGCGAAAAGGTCGATATGTTCAATACTCATGATTTCGGTAACAATCGGAAGACCTGTAGCAGCCTTGGCTTTGAGGAGAAGTTCGATGCCGTCAGCGTGAAGTCCCTGGAAAGCGTAAGGTGAAGTTCTCGGCTTGAAAGCACCGCCTCTGAGCATTGTAGCACCTGACTTTTTAACAGCTTCGGCAGTTTCAATAATCTGGTCTTCGTTTTCAACTGAGCAAGGACCTGCGATAACCTGAATTGAGTTTCCGCCTACTTTTCTGCCCATAACGTCAATAACAGTGTTTTCAGGGTGAAATTTTCTGTTACTGCTCTTGTAAGGTTCTTGTACACGCTGAACACTTTCAACGCCGTCCTGAGCAGTGATAAGTTCAATATCAATCTTTGAAGTATCTCCGACAAGTCCGAGAATGTTTTTGTGAACTCCATTGATACCGCTTACTTTAACGCCCTGTTTCTGAACAAGGTTTATGAGATTTGAAATCTGTGCTTCCGATGGGTTTTCTTTAAGAATAATAATCATGGTATGTTTCCTCCGTTTAACAAAAAATTTGAAAATAAAAACAAAAAATCCGCAACCTTTACTTCAAGAGTAAGGTTACGGATTTTGTGAAAGCGTATTGAAGATATTCACTTACTGAATATTCTTTTTGATAAATCCAAAGCCTTTTACACTCCTGAATATTTCGGCACATCAAAATAAAACCCAAAGCTAAAATAAAAGCATGAGCTACGCCAAAATATAAAGTTTGCAAAGACATTTGATTTTATCATAACAATTTTCCTTTATAATCAATCATTTATGGCAAATACAGAATGATGTAAACATTAAAATCTGTTTACAAAGTTTATTATAAAACATCTATCTTTAATTGTCAATAGTATTTTGTGTACATTCTGATATATGTTTTCGGTTATAATGTGACATAGTACGACTGAAAAATTGACAGAAAAACGGTTTAAAGTTTTTTCCTGCGTGCAAGCCCTGCACCGTGAAGCTGGTAAATTCCGACGAAAAGAGCGACTTGTCCGGCGATATTGATTAACTGTGCGTACCAGTGCATAAGCGAATTGTTGTCGAATTTTGCCCCGAGAACTGACATACCAAGCATACATATGTAGTAAGTGATGAAGTGTCTGATAAATTCTTTTTTGTCCATCTTCAGACATATTCTTATCAGACAGACCACGAAGCCGAGAGTTCCTATAATCATGAGAGTGAGGAAAGGAAGTTTGACGGAAGCGAGAGAGATTGCCGGAAGACTGCTTCTTTCGGTCACTTTTTCTTCATCTTCAATTGTTTCCGGCAGTTCCGGAGAGCGAAGCATCAGGAGCAGGGAAATAAACATTGACATAAAACCTATTCCGTGGAGCGGGAACATTATTTCACTCAGCACCGTAAAATCCCCGATATTCAGAGCATAGAGAAATTTCCAGATACATTTGAGAAGACCACCTAATGAAATCAGTGAAAAACCTGCAATAAACATCAGGTTAAAATTCTTTGTCATTTTGGTTTTAAGGTCTTCTTTCAATATAAGACATGAAAAGAGAAAAAGCACAACCGGTATAAAATCCAGTACAGCCATGCCGATAGTAATTTCATTCATAGATAACACACCCTTATTATAATATTGTTTAAGAATATTATAACATAATATTTTAATACGGTAAATAAGCGATTAATACAAAGATTATATCCCGAAACCTGTATAATTTCATCAAAGTCAAGTGCAATAAAGTTAAAATTGCCCGATTGCATTTAAAGTCCCGAATCTTACCCACAAAAAAGCGGATTGTCGACATAGACTAAAATTATTTCTCGGAAATTAAGCAATCAGCAATAATAGAACAAATTTAACTATAGTTTGACAATATAAAATCCATATACTATAATAATAGGGATTAAACATAATAATTTAAGGATATAATAAGAGGAGCGATTATATGGCGAAGGAAAATGTACACAGAGGACACAGGCAAAGACTTAAACAGAGATTTCTCGAAAATGGTCTGAACGGATTTGCGGAACATGAAATAATAGAATTACTTCTTTACTATGCAATACCTGTAAGAGATGTAAATGAAATTGCACACAATCTTATAAATCATTTCGGAAGCTTGCAGAAAGTTCTCAATGCGGACTATGAAACATTGAAAGATATGAACGGACTCGGGGAACATTCTGCGGTACTTCTGAAGCTTATGCCAGCACTCTTTGAGAGATATATAACCCCTGAAGACAGCGAAAAGACTGCACTTGTTTCGGGCAAGCTTGCCTGTGAATATTTTGAAAGAAAGTTCCTCGGAGAAACACGGGAAAAAGTAAAAGTTCTTTGTGTAGATGATGACTTGTATCCGATAAACTGCAAGACTATTTCAGAAGGTTCACCTGATGAAGTTTTGCTTACAAAGCGAAAGATAGTTGAATTTACATTTCAGAACAAGAGTTCAAGAATAATGCTTGCACACAATCACCCGAACGGAATGGCGATAGCTTCATATGAAGATATAGTATTTACAAAGAACATAAGCAGAAGCCTCAGAGAAATAGGAATAGAACTGCTTGACCATATAATTGTAGGAAATGACAGAGCTGTTTCGATGTCTGCAACAGGGGCATACAGCTATGATGAGGAAATGTTTTAATTATGGAAGATATAAAGAAAAAAGACAACAGAACGGAAAAGAAATTTGAACTTGTTTCGGAATACGAAATGTCAGGCGACCAGCCCGAAGCGGTAGAAAAACTTGTTGAGGGTCTGGAGAAAGGTTACAGAGAACAAACGCTTATGGGCGTGACGGGTTCGGGCAAGACTTTCACAATGGCGAATATAATAGCGAAGCTTAACAGACCAACACTTGTACTTGCACACAATAAGATACTTGCAGGACAGTTATGTGAGGAATTAAGGGCGTTTTTCCCGAATAATGCCGTAGAATACTTTGTGTCATACTACGATTACTATCAGCCGGAAGCATATATTCCGGGGCGTGATGTGTATATAGAAAAGGATTCGAGCATAAATGACGAAATAGACAAGTTAAGACATTCCGCAACTACAGCACTTTCCGAAAGGAGAGATGTTATTATTGTCGCAAGTGTTTCATGTATATACGCACTTGGCGACCCGACAGAGTACAGGGCAATGACTGTTTCGGTCAGGAGGGGAATGGAAAAGTCAAGAGATGAGCTTTTAAGCGAGCTTGTAGCAATAAAGTACGAAAGAAATGATGTTGACTTCAAAAGAAACAGATTCAGGGTAAGAGGCGATACAGTGGATATTTATCCTGCATCTTCTGACGGAAAAGCTGTGAGAGTTGAGTTTTTCGGAGATGAGATTGACAGGATAACGGAAATTGACACGGTAAGCGGTGAAGTACTTGCGACACTCGAACACACGGCGATTTTTCCGGCTTCTCACTATGTATACGACAAGCAGACAATTGACAATGCGATAAAGGAAATTGACAGCCAGCTTGACAAGAGGATAAAAGAATTTCAGGCTGACGGGAAGATTCTTGAAGCAGAGAGAATAAAGCAAAGAGTTCATTATGATATGGAGATGTTGCAGGAAATAGGATTTTGTTCGGGCATAGAAAACTACTCGGGAATTTTTTCGGGCAGGAAGCCGGGTGAACCGCCTTTTACATTGCTTGACTATTTCCCGGAAGACTTTTTGATGTTCATAGACGAAAGCCATGTTACACTTCCGCAAGTCAGGGCGATGTATGCAGGCGACAGAGCCAGAAAAACTAACCTTATAGATTACGGATTCAGGCTTCCGAGTGCCTATGACAACAGACCGCTTAATTTCGATGAATTTTACTCGAAGATAAATCAGGTAATATTTGTTTCCGCTACTCCGTCAGCCTTTGAAAAGGAACATTCACAGCAGATTGCCGAGCAGGTCATAAGACCTACGGGACTTCTTGACCCGCCGATTTCCGTAAGACCGATTGAAAATCAGATTAATGACCTTAAAGCAGAGATACAGAAACGTACACAGAAAAATCAAAGAGTTCTTGTAACGACACTTACGAAGAAGATGGCTGAAGACCTTACGGAATACCTTGCGAAGTCGGGGATAAAGGTTCGCTATCTTCACCATGACGTAGACACGATAAAGAGAATGGAAATAATCAGACAACTCAGACTTGGTGAATTTGATGTGCTGGTCGGGATAAATCTTTTAAGAGAAGGGCTTGACATTCCGGAAGTATCTTTAGTGGCCATTCTCGATGCTGATAAGGAGGGCTTTTTAAGGAGTGAAACCGCCCTTATACAGACCATCGGAAGAAGTGCCAGAAATGCAGACGGTCAGGTTATCATGTATGCGGACGTTGTCACCGATTCTATGGAACGTGCCATTACAGAAACGGAACGCAGACGTAAAAAACAGACAGAATACAATCAGGCACACGGAATTGTACCGAGGACGATTACAAAGCAGGTTCATGAAGTCATAGAAATCACAAAGACCATTGACAATACAAAGAATCTCAGCAGAGATGAAAAGAGAAAACTTATAGAAAAGCTTACGGCTGAAATGAAAAAGTGTGCGAAAGAACTTGACTTTGAGCAGGCAACAGTTTTAAGAGATAAGATTACGGAACTTAAAAGAGAGGATTAAGGCAATGAACGATAAAATAATAATCAGGGGAGCAAGGGAACACAATCTTAAAAATATAGACGTTGAAATCCCGAGAGATACACTTACGGTCATGACGGGACTTTCCGGTTCGGGAAAATCTTCTCTTGCCTTTGATACTATATATGCGGACGGTCAGAGAAGATATATGGAAAGTCTTTCATCATATGCACGCCAGTTTCTCGGACAGATGAATAAACCGGACGTTGACAGTATAGAAGGGCTTTCGCCTGCAATTTCGATTGACCAGAAAACCACTTCCAAAAATCCACGTTCAACGGTGGGTACGGTTACGGAAATTTACGACTATTTGAGACTTTTGTATGCCAGAATAGGCGTTCCGCACTGTACAGTCTGCGGAAAAGAGATAAAACAGCAGACAATTGACCAGATTTGCGATAAGCTTATGACACTTGAGCCGAGAACGAAAATACAGTTGCTTGCCCCGATAATCAGAGGCAGAAAAGGCGAACATATTAAGGAACTTGAGAGTGCGAAGAAATCGGGTTATGTAAGGGTGAGAGTTGATGGGATAATGTACGACTTATCCGAAAAAATCAGCCTTGAGAAGAACAGGAAACACAATATTGAAATTGTGGTTGACAGACTTGTGATAAAGGACGGAATAGAAACAAGATTATCGGACAGCCTTGAAACAACGGCTTCACTTTCGGGAGGAATAATAATTGCTGATATTGTGGACGGTGAAGAAATGATGTTTTCGCTCAATTACGCCTGTCCGGAACACAATGTTTCAGTAGAGGAACTTACGCCGAGAATGTTCTCTTTCAATAATCCTTTCGGGGCTTGTGAAGAGTGTACGGGATTGGGCGTGTACAAGAAAATAAACCCCGATTTGATAGTGCCGGATAAGAACCTTTCTATAAGGCAGGGTGCTATAAAGGCGACAGGCTGGAATACCCTTACGGAAAGCTCTTATGCAATGATGTTTTATGAAGCGATAGCGGAGGAATACGGAATTTCACTTGATACGCCGGTTAAGGACTTACCGGAAGAAGTTATGGACGTTTTCCTTTACGGCACAAACGGCAAAAAGCTTTCAATTAAAGTAATAGAATCATTCGGCGGAGGTATAAGAAAACAGGCTTTTGAGGGAGTAATAAATAACCTTGAACGCAGATATAACGAAACTTCAAGCAACTATTCAAAGGAAGAAATCGAAAGTTGTATGAGTGAAATAATTTGTCCGTCATGTAAGGGCGAAAGACTTAAAAAAGAAAGCCTTGCCGTAACCGTGGGCGGAATAAACATAAGTGAACTCTGCAAGAAGACCGTAACGGAAGCACTTGAATTTTTTGATTCCCTTGAACTTAACGAAAGAGAAAAGATAATCGGAGAAAGAATTATTAAAGAGATAAAAGAAAGACTGGGCTTTCTGAAAAGCGTGGGACTTGAATATCTCACATTGTCGAGAGCTTCGGGAACTCTTTCGGGCGGAGAAAGTCAGCGTATCAGGCTTGCAACACAGATAGGTTCATCACTTATGGGAGTATTGTATATTCTTGACGAACCGAGTATAGGGCTTCACCAGAAAGACAATGATAAACTTATTGCCACGCTGAAAAGATTAAGGGACATCGGCAATACTCTTATAGTAGTTGAACATGATGAAGATACTATGAGAGAAGCTGACTATATTGTTGACATAGGAGAAGGAGCAGGCGTTAACGGCGGAAAAGTTATATATGCCGGAGATGTTGAGGGAATAATGAAATGCGAAAATTCCATAACAGGTCAGTATTTAAGCGGTAAGAAAAAAATAGCCGTTCCCGAAACAAGACGACAGGGAAACGGTAAATATCTTGAAATTATCGGAGCAGAGGAAAACAACCTTAAAAACATAGATGTAAAAATTCCGCTCGGAGTATTTAATTGTGTAACGGGTGTTTCGGGTTCGGGAAAATCTTCGCTCGTAAATCAGATAATAGGGAAGTATCTTTCCGTGAAGCTCAACGGTGCAAAGTCCTCTTACGGAAAATTCAGAGAGATGAAAGGCATTGAGTATCTCGACAAGATTATAAATATTGACCAGTCCCCCATAGGCAGAACTCCACGTTCAAATCCTGCGACTTATACGGGTGTATTTACGGATATAAGAGAACTTTTCGCAGGTACTTCCGATGCAAAGACACACGGTTATACTTCGGGACGTTTCTCATTCAATGTAAAGGGCGGAAGATGTGAAGCTTGCGAGGGTGACGGAATAATAAAAATTGAAATGCACTTCCTGCCTGATGTATATGTTCCCTGTGAAGTCTGCAAGGGGAAAAGATATAACAGGGAAACGCTTGAAATTCACTACAAGGGCAAATCAATATATGATGTGCTTGAAATGAGTGTAGATGAGGGTGTGAAGTTCTTTGAGAATATCCCTAAAATAAGCCGTAAACTGAAAACATTGCAGGAAGTAGGCTTAGGATATATCAAAATAGGTCAGCCTGCAACCACTCTTTCGGGTGGTGAGGCTCAGAGAGTGAAACTTGCCACAGAGCTTGCGAAACGTGCCACCGGGAAAACATTGTATATACTTGACGAGCCTACAACGGGGCTTCACAGTGCTGACGTGCATAAGCTTATAGAAGTATTGCAGAAGTTGGTTGACGGCGGTAATACTGTGCTTGTCATAGAACATAACCTTGATGTGATAAAGTGTGCGGACTGGATTACAGACCTTGGAAAAGACGGCGGTAACAGAGGCGGAGAAATTGTTGCGGTCGGCACTCCTGAACAGATAGCACAGTGCAGGGAATCTTATACGGGCTATTATCTTAAATCGAAACTTTCCGGCTGAATATAGAATCAGGGGGGGGGGGGGGGGGGGGGGGGGGGGGGGGGGGCGGGGGTGGGGGGGGGGGGGGGGGGGGGGGGGGGGGGGGGGG
>URWK01000020.1 GCA_900551505.1 uncultured Ruminococcus sp.
ATAGTGCTCCTTATAGTATCTTTCGTCAATTTTAATTGATATTGTGTATTCTTTATCCGTATCACTTAAAGGATATGTATGTGATACAGTCCATGGAAATGTACTTGTTTCTTTCGGCGAACCGTCCCCCCAATCATACACACCAACAAAAGACAGCTTTACAGTTTGAGTTGTTCCAGACGGAATAATAATTTTGATAATCAAATCTCCATCATCAATCAGCCAGACCACTTTTGCAACGCTATTCTTGATTTCGATAATTTTTTTGCACTCTTTTCTCCGCCCGTTCTGCACCGACCAAATCGACTTCGGAGTACCGTTCTGTGTGCGGATATCACGAATGTCAGCCATTTTGCACCTCCTCGTCTATGATATACAGCCCATCTCTCAGTTTGCCGTTGCTATAATCAGCATCAAACTGTGACTGCGTGGTATGTGTCGGTACAGTTTGATTGATTCGCCTGTTAAGTTTCTTTTCAAGCCTTGAAACTTCGCTTACTTTTATTCCGCCTGTAAGTCTTGCATCTTCGCCGTCGCCCCTTAAAATATGTCGCCCACGAAAAGTAAAGTTATACGATGAAATCACTGTAGTTATGTAAGTTCCGTCAGTCTGCTGTACTTCCACGCCGTCGCCGACTTCAATGGCAGGGTTTCCGGCATACGAACACGAAAAAGGCTTATACGGAACAGTTATGATTTTGTCGCCGATTTCTCTGAGCCTGTTGACGATATACTCAAGGTTTTTGCCGTTTGAGAAGTATAACCCCTCCATAAACGGATTATCGGTTATGTCTACAACAATATTATTCGGATTTCCTGTAAGCTCTTCAAGTCCGACTGCCGCATAGCTTGAGAATGCTCCGTTTTCATAAAAAGTTACAGTGACTTTTGCAAGTTCCATTGAGAACCCTGCAATTGAAAGAGAACCACGATAGATTTTGTTAAGAGCTAAAGTTGCTATCGGAGTTGCTCCAAAGTGTTTGATGATAATTTTTTCTGTCAGGCGGTCGCAGGTCACGAAACCGCCAAGGCAGGTCGCAAGATAACTTAAGCAGTCTGTCGTTGTCGAAACCGTGCTGTCTTCAGGCATTGAGAAAAGCTCTGTTCCGTTTGGCATTGCTTCAACTTCTTCCGCTGTGTTTCCGAATTCCAAGCCTGCACGACCGCAAAGATACACAAGAATGTCATAAGGTTTCTGAGGGGCAGAAAGGGCTTTTGCAGGCAAAGCTTCCGGGTCGTTGCTGTCATACATATTCGCAAAATACAGAGCTGTGACGGCTGTAATCTGAATCAGACTGTCGGCTTGCGGAGATGATTTTGTGATTTTGAAAACGCCGAGCGGAATTTGTTCAAAACCTGAATCTGTCGCTACACTGTAAAATGCAGTCATTCTTGCTCCAAGGAGATTTGTTGCGGAATAGCCCGGAAAATACATAGTTGCGGTCAAGGTTGACGAGTTAACCGCCCCAATTGAAAACCCTGAGCCTTTAATGCATTTGTCAGAGATTGAGAAAGTATTCGAGATTACATTTTCAGTGTTCCAGTTTATTACATAGAGTGTCCCATCTTCGACAGGTATTGTGATTGTGCCGGAAAGTGTCATTTCTACAGGTTTTCCGATGCTGTTTAAGAAATTTTGTGATACACTAATCATACTCTCACACTTTCTGTAATGCTTAGCTGTATATCCCAGATTTCCGTGCCGCACATGGTGATGCAAGAATAGCTGTAGTCCGTTACACGCATTGTCGCTGTCTTAAGCGTTCCCTTATCGACAAATTTTACAGTAAGCAGAACATTTGAAGTAACTGCATTGTCTATCTGATTTCCGATAACAGCATTACATTTAAATGACAGCTTCAATGTGTAGTTATTTTTGCGTATCAGATAAAGGATTTCATCTCCGTTTTCACTTTCGTTTGCTGAAATTTTGTCTTGTTTCTGTATTTCTAATGCATACACACAATAAATTTCAGTGTTATTAATTGTTATCGGTGGCGAATTAATCATTCATATAGCCTCCGTTTCTTGAAATTACACGGTTTTGGGCATCAATGCAAGCTTCGTCAAAAGCATCTGAGTTAGGGTAAAGGTAAAGACTTACATTCGTGTTTTTATCTTTAAAGGGCGAAGTCTGAGCCTGGGAAGACGGCTGAGAAAAGTAGGGCAGAACTGCCATAGCCTGCTGTTGTTTCTGCTGTTCTTGCTGAACAGAAATAACAAGATTTCTGTTCAGTTCTTCCGTAGTTTCGTAGCCATCAAGCACCTGCAAGGCATTCATTTGCTTAGGCTGTTCCTGATTTGCGACAGTTTCAAAGCCCAGTGTTTTCCCGAAAATACCCGACCACATCTGATTTGTGTTGTCAAAATAGTCTTTCCAAAGTGTTCCGTCTTGCTTTGCGTCAAAGAGATATTCGCCATAATCTTCAAATGAAAAATCTATACCGCTGATACCGCTTGCGAAACCTTCCATAACCATTGTTCCGAGCTTCCAGAAATTATCCGCCAAGTATTCTCCTACAGATTTTACAAGGTCGTTCAGTATCGCATAAATGCCGTGGTCGGTGTCAAAAAGTGCCGTTGCGAGCCCTGAAAGAAGTTTTCCTGCAACGTAAGCACCTGCGGAAATTAAGTCATTTACGTCAGAGCCTTCACCCCCAAAAATAGTTTCAGTGACAGCGTTCACTATCCCGTGGGCGACTTCGGCAAGCGATTTCATATTCTCTTCGCTGAGAAGACCTGTGGCAAGCGAGGTGACAATAAGGCTTGCACAATTCAAAATTCTTTTAAGATTTTCTTCGCTCAAAAGAGTTTCCGCAAGTGTAAGAATTAACCGAATTGCACCAGAGCCGATTTTTTCGGCGTGTTCGCCGAGAAATTCAGCCAAGGCAACCACAATATCAAGTGCGTATTGTGCAAGTGTGGGAAGATTTTCAGAAATTCCTCTTCCAATTGCTGAAATTATAACCCATGTACTTTCAAGCAGTCTGTCACTGTTTTCATCAAAAGACTTTGCAATAGTGTCAATTATGTCTTTTGATGTGATGTTGTTTTCTTTCATTCCGTCAGAAATTCCCTGAACCAACGCTGTAAAAATGTCAGTTCCAAGCCTGAAAAGCTGAGGAAATTCAGAAACAAAGACCTTTGAAATCTCACCTACAATCAGTGTAACACTCTTTGAAATATCTTTTGAAGACTTTGAAAGTCCGCTGAGGATAATTTTAAGAACATTTGCACCCGATTTCAGAAGTGAGGAAGTGATTTTGCTGTCCTTGAGATTGTCCGAAATGTTTTTTACAACATCTGTAATCAGATTTACTGCAAGTTGAGTGATTTCAGGCACATCGGAAGAAATCAAGTTTACTACAGACTTGATAAATTCTGAAAAGTCGCCTGAAACGCTCTTTGAAGCCGAAAGAAATCCTTTTAGGATACTTTTCGCCATGCCTGTTCCTGACTGTAGTAAATCAGCGGAATAGCGGAAAAAAGTTGATGAAACGCTTGAAATAAAGTCATTTACAAGGTTTTCAATAAAATCGGGGTTTTTTGAAACTCCGTCTGCGATTTGTGAAACCATTTTGAAACCGAGATTGTAAAAGCCTGTAAAATTATCATTTAGGGCATAAAGTCCTGTGGTTATTCCGTCTGCGATTTTTTCAGAAATTTCCTCTGAATTATCTCTTATCCCGTCAATAATGCAATTTATTACAGTCTGACCCGTAATTGTGGCATTTTTGAATATGGTTTCATTTTCCTCCATCGACTGAATCAGAACATCACCGATAGCCTGCCCCAAGCCGATAAAACCGCCCTTTTGCAACGCTTCGTTAAATTCGTCCAGGTAAGCCGTGCCGTTCTTTACGAGATTTTTCAAAGGTGTTCCCATGTTTTCATAGACGAGATTATTTACACCTTCAAGTGCCGACTTGAAGATAGTGACCTGTCCTGTCAAATTGTCGTTCATGGTTTCAGCCATCTGAGCCATCGAACCGTTGCAGTTGCTGACTTCCGCACTGAGTTCGTTCCACCTGTCCACGCTGTTATTAAGAAGAGCATTTCCGGCTGCGATGGTTCTTGTGTCAAAAATTCTGCCCATGTATTTCATTTTCAGAGCATCATTGTTCAGATTTGAAAGTGCGGTATTTATCTGCTGTAAAATGTTCTGAACCGGTAAAAGTTCGCCCGTGTCTATGTTTGAGGTTTGTATACCAAGTTCTTCGAGAGCTTTTGAAGCGTCCTGAACAGGCGTATAGAGATTTTTCAAAACGTTTCTGAGAGCCGTTCCGCCTTCACTGCCCTTAATGCCGTTATCTGCCAGGATTCCGAGAGCGGTATTCATCTGTGTCAAGTCCATGCCCGCAAGCGTTGCCTGACCGCCACAAACAAGGATAGCTTCGCCAAGCTGGGCAACGTTCGTGTTTGCACGGCTTGCGGTTTTCGCCATACTATCGCCAAAGGCTGTGAGATTTTCCGTGGTTGCCTCCATATTCAAGGCGGACATTGCATCGGTCGCAAGGTCGGAAGCGTATGCCAAATCCATTCCGCCGGCTGCTGCGAGGTCAAGAACTATCGGCAAAGCGTTGCAGGCTTTCTGGGCATCATATCCGGCTAACGCCAAATAATTCAAGGCATCAGCTGCTTCGCTGGCTGAAAATTTGGTTTTCGCTCCCATTTCCTTAGCTTTGTCGGCAAGCATATCGTAAACATTGACATCAGTGCCGTCAATGTTCGTCACAGCGTCTTTTGTAACACCCATTGTGGCAATGACCTGTGACATACTGCTTTCAAACTGCTGTCCGGACTTAACAGAAGCCATAAGAAACGCCCCCATTGAAGCCGAAAGTGCTGTAAGCGATGTCGTTGTTGTTTTAATGGACGTGTCAAGTGCTTTCCATGTGATTTTTCCGATTTTTTCGCCGGCTTTTGCGACACCTTCAAGAGCTTTTTTACCGCCTGAACCGACTTGCTCAGCTACGTCAAGCACCTTTTTAAGGGATTTTGCTCCCTTTTCGGAAGCACTTTTAAGATTTTCTCCCGCCTGACTGACATTTTTCTTACTGTTTTCGCCAATATTTTTAGTTTCGGTCGAAAGACTTTTAAGCGACTGAACGCCCGATTTCGCAACTTCCGAAACCTCTTTTAGTCCCTTTTCCACGCCTGAAATGTCAATTTTTGTGTCGAAAGTAATGCGTCCGTCAGCCATTTAGCCACCTCCCAACTTACTTAAATCTCCACTGCCCATAAGAATTTTTTCAATGTCTTCCTGTCGTTTCTTTTCTTCATCAGAAAGCGGAAGTGCATAAATTCTTTTTAACTTCCTGGTTCTCTCTTTTTCCGATTTTGACATTCCCGATGTAATTTCTGCTGTCCTATACTGCATTATCTTGGTAATCAAGCAGTCTTCTGAGAGTGAACGAAAAAGATAGCGGAACTGCCACCAATGGAGCTCCGCCACCTGCAAATCAATTCCGTACTGCTGTAAGAATGCGGAATAAATATATCCTGCATCGTGCTTAAAAGAATAGGCACGTTGAGAAATCCCCGATGCACCGGCAGTATTTGAGGTTTGTCCGCAACAGTAAAACCAGACAATTTTTTGCACTGCTTCTTCAATATCCTGGGGAATTACAGGATAAAAAAGCTTTAACGCTTCTTTCACAATATCCGAACCGCTTTTTTTCTCATCAATCATGATTTCAAATTTTATACCAGTCCGAAAATTGCTGTTTATTTCATATGTTTTACCGTCAACTTCAACTGTTTTCGGCAGTCTGTCCGTCAGCACATTCATTTTTCAGCGTCACCACACATCTCACAAACAGGGCTGTATAATCGCTTAAATTATTGCATTTACTAAAAAGCTTTTCCGCATTTTCTTCGCCTGAAACCGTATAGAAAAACTTTCGGATTATACGAATTTGTTTGTCTTCTGATTTTTTCTTTGAAATTTTTCCGTTTTTAAGCTTTCTTTCAAGCCTTGAAGACTTTTCGGAAACCACCTGAAAAGCTTCAAGCATAGTATTTACGCCGTTTGCAGAACAGCTGTCAATATATCCCATCAAGAACCACTTTCCGCCTCCGTGAATACCTTTGTAGCCGTGTTAAATGTGCCTTCAACAAAGTTTCCGACCCCGTTGAGATTTCCTGAACATACAATGTTTACTCCGCCTTTTCCTGCAAATGAAGAACATTCGCAGGAAACAATGAACTTTCTTGCCTTATAGGTATTTTCAAGGCTCGGAACAGGCTCGAAAAGATTTACTCTTACATAGATAAATTCGGCATCTGCCCCGGTAAGTTCCTGTTCGCCGACCTTGTAGAGCATCATTACGGCTTCCTGGTCTTTGATAAGAGTGCTCTCAAAAGGAAACTGCGGCTTATAGTTCTTGATGAATGTGGTACTTGCCTTGTCACAAATATATACAGTTTCTTCCGTCTGGGCGTTTGGATTTTCGTCAAGCTGAGTGAAGCCAACGCCCATAAATTTGAAATCCGGTGTTTCGCTTTTTTCAGCTATGTAGTCCGCTACCTGAAATCTCTGTATTGTGTTAGCCATTTTCTACCTCCTGAATGTAAATTAAACGGCACTGTATCTGATACCGTGCCGTTGTCATATTTTCGTCAAAAAGATAGCCTGCCGTTGTGACCTCGATTTTCTGGGCAGTCCCGTCAAGAAGTTTAGGCAGGTTTCTTTTCAGATTATTTTGATTAATCCATGCTTCAAGCTTTTCGTAAAAAGCTATATTTTCGATGTTTTGCAGGCTGTCAGCATTGTAATTTTCACGGCTTGCGAAAACAAAACTATACTGACAAAGTCTTGAGCCGTCAACGTATCTTTCAATTGTAGTTTCTGTAGGAACTGTATCAATTGAGTATTCTATACCATCAACTGAAAGAAAATCAACATTGAGGGCGGAATTTTCTTTAAGCAGGGGACAGGACAGAAAGTAGTTTCTGAGGTCATTAACCAGACTTGGCAATAAAATCACCTATCTTTCTGAGAATGTCGTCCTTTTGGTCAGCTTTCATTCTTTCAAACCAGTATGCACCTCTAAGGCACTTGTGGTTTTTCTTGCTCCTTTTTGTAAGTCCCTGCCTTCCTTTGCCTTTGTTGCCGTAGTACTGATAAATTGCATACGGTGCTATGTATTCGACCTTGCCAGAACCAATTATTGTGCCTTTTATGCCCGAATCTATAAGTTGTCCGGAATATCTCGGAACGTAGGGGTCACATCTTCTAAGCACTTCGCTGTCAAGGATTTTCTGAGCCATCGCAAGCCTTTTTTCGAGTTTTTCACTGTCGGTTTCAAAACTCATACTGCTGTCGCCCGAAGACAATTTTACATTTATTTTCATATCAGCACCTCTCAATTTCCGTGTGTTTCGTGTTCCCCATGTCGCAGGGCGTAATTGACGTGATTGAAAATGCAGGATATTTTTCTTTTATGCAGGTGATGTCGATGTTTTCCGAAATTTCACCCTTAACGATAATGTCGCCTATTCGTGCAGGGATTTCAGTTGTTCCATAAATACAACAGTAGCAGTATTTTTCGCCTTTCTGCACAGATTCGGTATTTGAGTTTGTAGCGGTTTTCGTTTCAAAATAAACATCTTTGTAAAAAGTTTTCCTCCACTCATAAAGCCTTGTTTCAGGGTTTACAGAATGCGAAATAATTGTACAGTTTCCATCCTTCAAGCCAAGTGAGCGAACATAAGCCGAAATTTTGGTTTTATGCTCAAAGTCCTTGCGGTCTTTCTCCGACTGTTCCCACTTTTTCTTGAAGTCTTCACTTTCTTTCGCCGACTGTTTCAGGCTTTCGAGCTGTGTTTTAAGAGCATTATACTCCTGTTCTGAATACGTTTTAGGGGTATTCTCAGGCTGTTCTGGTGGCTTCGGTTCAACCTGTCCCTGAGTGCTTTTTACTTCTTCTGCCATTGTTTTTCCTCCTTAAAATTTAAAAATGGATATAAAAATAGCACCCTTTTCAGAGTGCATTTTAAATTTTAATTAGATTATTTCTCAAACATTTTTAACAAGCATAAATATATGTGTCAGGAAATTTATTATTATTAATAAATTTATAAATCATTCCGACAGTATGTCCTGTTGAACTTGTAAAAGCATTATTCCCATAATATTCAAATTTACAGTTTTGTTTTTGCTTTATTTCAACAGTCACTTTGCCAATCATATTTTTTTCATCTTTGCCATATTCATAACAAACAAAGTCATCTGTGCAATACAATAATCTCATAAAAGTCATCATTCTAAATCCTTCCCACTATAATTTTAGATTATCAGTATCTATAATTGCATCTATCGCCGTTTGCCAGTCATACTTTTCATTGGAATATTTATGTGCTATCTCATAAGGACAATTGGTTTCAGCCATATAGTTCAGTTCTCTAAGTTCATGATTCAATAAAAGAATATCTGTTTCCTTTATATTTGAACCATCAATAAGCCTTTGCCATGCTAATGCTTGGTCTATATTGACATCAAATTTATGTATTGACCCATCTGAAAAAAGATGTTCTTCAATCATTATATGACGTTTTATCTTCTCAATATCCTCATAGCTAAAACCTGCGTTATTAGAAATTTGTTCTATATCCAAATTGTCTTGTATGCATTTTTTATAAAATTTATTTGCTTGTTCTTCAAAGAACTCAAATTTCATGAAGTTCTTATCAGTTATTTTACCACCTGATTTAAGTTTAACATCATTTGAAATAAAAGTCAATCTACTTCCGTAATTTTGTTCTCTGAAATAGTCTCTTTGCTGACCTGTTTGCCGTATGAATTCACGCATTTTGGCTTGCTTGTCTTTCACACCGGCATTTGAATGCGTTAAAGCCGTTTGCATCACTTCTTTCAATTCGCCATTACTTTCTTCAACCGCTGTCTTGTAGGCAGCTTGTTCACGCTTTGCAGCTCTGATTTCTCGTTCATAGCGTCTTTGTATTTGCGAAATTTCGTATTCTGTATACATTTTGCCGTTGTACTCAATACTTTTTTCGTTGAGTGCATCAAGCTCAGCCTGCGTATAGTTTCGTGTCGATATGCCCTCAAAATACGGATACCAGTCATGCTGACAGTTCCACCCTCCGAAACCTTCACCTGTCCCAAAACCTATATCACTAAGCGAAAGATAGCCTTGCCGACCGCTTCGTGAAACAATTTGCCCCTGCCATACCGCATGACTTGGTCTTGCACCCGAATGTGCAGAAATTTCGAGTAAGTCGCAGTCCATTTCTTCCGCATTCGTCAGCGAGATTTGCCTGCAAGTCTGACCCAAGCCCGTCATGACAGAACGCCTGACCGCCACGTCAATTCTGTCGGTGTGTCCCGATGGGTAAAGCACCGTTGTGCCATGCTGTGCGGTTTCCTGAATGGCTTGCTTAATTGCTTCCTGATACGAGAATGCTCCGCTTGAAACCTTCATATAGGCAGAGTTGCAAGCGTTTATGTAAGCTGTCTGTGAAGTGTTGGCAGTGGTTAAAGTGAGATTTTTCATATTGCCTAAAGTTTTTTTGTATCCGGCTTCGAGAACTTGGAGCATGGCAGGCGACTGCCTTATGTCAACCGGAACTTTTCCGGCTTTTCTGTAGGCTTCACCGTCAATTTTTACAGCTTTAACACCTGCATCTTCAAACAGTGCTTTCACAATTGCAGTCGTGGCATCTGTGCGTTTTGCGATTTCTCGCAGTATATCACTGTAAAGAAGCCCCATTTCCTGAGCCTGTCTAATCTGTCCCTTCGCCGTTTCCGTAACCATTCCCGTTTTTACGATTCTGCGTGTAATGTCGGAAATTACAGCCTCGTCAAACTGCGAATAAAGCTCTACAATATCATCTGCACAGTCTTCATAATAGTCTGGAGGTAGCATTATACACCTCCGAAAAGTTCGGTTGTTTCGGGAATATAGGTCTTAGCTTCGGCTTCGGAACAACCGAAGTACCAGGAAACAAACTTTTCCTTACTGAGCAAGCCTGCCGAAACCATCTGCAAACGCCTTTGAAATTCTTTTTCGCTGTCCTCAAGGACGTTGTCGCCCAAGTTGCAGGAAAGCTCATATTCAGAACCTGAAAACCCATAAAGAACCGCATAAACGCTCATTGCATAGGCAAGCTGTTCAAGTGCGGTTTCGAGATTTTTTTGCAGAGCTTTGACATGAGTGTAGCTCCGCTGCTTTGACGAAAGAATTTCTGTTGCTGTTTTCTCTATTTCGGCAGGTTCGGAAATCGTACCGTAAGCCAGACCGCAGTTAAATTCAATACGCTGTAGAATTTTATTAAGCCCGTTAAAAAGGCTCGTGTCACGGATTGTAGGGGAGAAAACCGTGAACATACTGCCGTTTATGGTGTCAATATCATGCGAGCGATAAAGCCTTTTTTCGTGCCTGTCAAGCTTCTTACCGCTGAGAACATCTTCGGAGGCATCAACAGCAAGTTCTGTGCCATCATACTCCCACATAATGCGTTCCCATTGCTCTTCTGCCTGGGAAATCAAACGGACAGCTTTCGCAAAAACAGATGCACCGAGAGGGCTGTCAAGGTCACTGCTGTTCATGAACGGAGCTTTGAAATAGGCAAAAAGAGGCTGTTTCACATTTTCAATAGTCATCTTCGGCTCAAGGTCTGCCCATTCCGCAACTTCTGAAAGGTCGCATTCTACACCCTGATATTCGCTGTTATTGCTCACAAAGGCAGTATTAACGATTTCATATGTCGAGTTTTCGGAATTGAAAGTGTGATATTCAAGCCTTGTATAGTATTTTTTGCCCACAATTTTTCTGTCCAAAAAAATCGCTGATGTCATACTGTCGTCACTGAACGCAACAGGTGTAAAGCAGTCCGCCCGAACTGTGTCAATAATGATTTTATTGCCTGAAACATACGGCTTAAAAACCATTCCGCCCAAAGCACAGGCAGTTTCAAAGCCGTTGTGAAGTTTGTCATAAAAGTCCGAAAAATACTTATTCAGACAGTCATTGCCGTTTATATGTATTTCGCTTTCGGAAAGCGTAAGCCTTGTAAATTCAGATGCAATCACGGACGGAAGCTCAAGAACCTGATTTTCAGCGTTGCTGTACATATCACTCCACAGCTCAAGCTGTGTTTGAGTTACCGGCGATATGATAGGCTCATATTCCGCCATTTCAGGCTTTCCGAATCTGCTGAAAATGCTTTTTATTAAATTGAAAATGTTCATTTTTCACCTCCTCAGCTTATTTCTTAAAATCTTATAGCAAAAATAACGCATCTCGTCCATTGCATGGTCATGTTCTTTGATGACCTTGTCTTCCGCAGAACGCTCGTCCCATCGGTATAATGCGAATTCTTTCAGTATGCCCTCACAATTTTTGCAAATAAAAATTTTATCTCCTGCCAGGCTTTCAAGAGCCTGATAATACTCTTCATCGGTCTTTAGAACGCCCGTCATAAAGAAGGTTATTGAGTTCCTGATTTTCCGTTTCTTTTGCTATTCCCTGTGTAGCATCTGAAATCATTTTGCTTATCTGCATTTCAGCACTTACAAGTTCAGAATTGCTTTTCAGAAACTCATAAAGCTCAAGATGCCTTTTTTTAAATTCTTCAGCGACTTTGGTACATTTCTTTTTATCACAAATATTCAAATACTGCTCCATAAAAGTTTCAAGGCTTTTGAAGTCCATATTTCTGATAATATCCTTTCCGCTTTCAAAGTCTTTCAGCCCGCCTTTCAATGTATCTATGCTCCTGTCTTTTAACACTCCCATATACCCATCTCCTTTCAAGCCTTGAGTTTCTAATTTATGTAACTTAAAAACGGCAATGCTTCGCCATTCTGACCTTTACATCAAAAAATCAGATTTATAAGTATGACATTTGAAATTTAAACCAGGGGACGAATCAACCTTGTCTTACACCTCAAATTTTTTCTGCCGGAAGAAATACAATAAATTTACTTCCGTTTATGCTGACAGAAACTCTTATTCTTCTTTGCCGTGGACAGATTTCTATTATTCTGAAATTCGTTTCTGACAAAATTCCGTCAACAAATGATATTCCCCATTCGTTTTTTATGTAGTGAGAAGTCTTAATCGGTTTGCCTTCATTACAAAGCCATCTAATCTGATTTTCTTCATTAGCCGGTAAGGGAGTAGGCGACCCAAGAAAACGAATAAATCCGGACATTTTCCTTATCTTGTGATAAAATTCAGCGGAAACCGAAGTTTCAATGAAAATATATCCTGAAAAAATATATCTGTTAATCGTATGCCATTTCCCGTGCCTGCGAATACTCAGTTGTTCTTCCGGAAGATAAGCTTTTATGCCTGCTTCCTGCAACTCCTGTTTCAGTAAGCTTTCTTTGTTCGGTCTGGTCTGTATAACGTAAATCATTTCAAACAACCTTAAACAGCTTACCCAGTTCACATTCAGGGAAAAATGCTCCTGAATTTTCATTGCCTCATCAATCGTGAAGCAGGTTTTGTGAGAAAATTTGTTTGAAACACTGTTGTAATGTATATCCAGCAGTTTTTGAATATCACGTTTTGAAATCTTCTTTTCTTCCATTTTTGCAATCAGATTATTGTACATTTTATCGCTCCTTTTAAAATTTAAATGGTGTTTAAACAGTCTTTAAATGCCCTTTAAAGCACGTTTAAATTATCGTTTTTTCTGTTCTTTTATAAAT
>URWK01000021.1 GCA_900551505.1 uncultured Ruminococcus sp.
TTCTCCTTTTTCTCCTCTCTATTCTCCCCCCCCGCCTTTCTATTTTTGGGCGGTCCGCCGGCCCGCTCCCCCCCCCTCGCCCGATAAAAAGTATTTACTTTTTGTTCGTCCTGTGATAGCTGATATAGTCAAAACGTATCTGTTCCGTAATGAAATCCAGCATTTCGCCGGTAGCTTTCATAAGGCTGTCCATAGTTTCCGTATCTATGTCAAGTGCTATATCCGCAGGATACCTTGTTTCAATGTAGTACCTGTTGAGCGTGGCACTCTGGGAAAGCCACTGTGAAAAATGTTCGTCGCACTGAATAGCCTGTTTACAGAGCCATGTTAAATTGTGTCCGTCATAAAGTCTGTGCTTCTTGAAAAGCATATAGCCTTTAAGTGCCTTTTCTATGCACTGCTGACAATGGAATGCAACATTGTTGTAACATCTCTCGTCTTCAAGCAGGCACTTAGCAGCCAGCATATCCGAATACGCATAAAACAACCAGTCAAAATATCTTCTGCTGTCGTTATCTCTGTAGCCTCTACCCATAAATCACCACCCCCGTATTGTTTACCTTCCAGGCGAAAGCTCCCGTCTGGTTCTTGAATTTCTCCCATTCCTTACTTCTGTAAAGTATAAGGTCATATGGAATCTTGCTGTCAATGTCGATATAAAGCTTCTGTTCAAGTTCTGAAATACTCGGCACGTCATCGGGAACTATAAGACAAAGTTTGAAACTGTTAAGTTCCCCATCAAATCCTACTTTCTTACTTACAATCAAAATCTTTTCGGGATTGCAGGCAGAAATCAGTTTTTCCGCAACTTCACTGATATATTTGTTTTCCATTTCCGAACACCCTTTCTATCGTTTTTTATTGTCAAATTTATTTTGAACGGACTTTTATAATCATCACAACCCTTCTCGCAATCTGCAAGGGGGCTTCATCGCTGTTCATGTTTATGATTATGGAACAATTCTTTTTGTATACCGAAAATCTGTTGTCATAGATTTCGTGCAATTGTTTTTTTGTATTCTTCATAACAATGGGGCGGTTTCTGTCGCCTGCAATTCTCTTGTAGCAGGTTTCAAACGGAAGATTAAGAAAGACCACTTCACCCGATAATTTTGCAATTTCTGCATTTTCGGAGCTGAGCATCGCACCGCCTCCGCAGGCTATTACAGTACCCGAATTTCTCTCTGAAATTTCTTTAATATACTGTGTTTCAAGCTGTCTGAAAGCTTTTTCGCCGTCCTGCTCGAAAATTTTCGGAATAGTCTTCCCTGCCTTAGCCTCTATATAACTGTCAAGGTCAATATATGCCATACCTTTATTTCTTGCAATTATTCTGCCTATAGTCGTCTTACCGCACCCCATAAATCCGCAAAGATATATATTTTTCATCTGAAATCCTCATTAACTTTCTTCTCTGCCGACCTGATTATTTCTGAAACCTGTTCTTCGGTGTAACTGTCGCCGTTCCAGATTTCGTGTGCAGCAACTGCCTGACCTACAAGCATAGCCATACCGCCTACAGCGGTCTTGCCGAGGGCTTCCGCTTTCTTTACGAGAACGGTTTTAACGGGGTTGTATATTGCGTCAAAGAAGTAATCACAATTTTCAATTACTTCATCGCTTACAGGACAATTGTTGCCGTTAGGGTACATTCCTACGGGAGTTGAGTTAAGCAGTACATCATACTTGCCGGAAATTTCAGAAATGGCAGTTAATTTTACAGTTGAAGCGGGATATTTTTTTTTCAGTTCCTCAAGCAGATTTTTAACTTTACCGTCAGGATTTCTGACCGCTATTGTAAGTTCCGCTCCGTGACGTAATGCTTCAACTGCCATCATTCTTCCCGCTCCGCCTGCTCCCACAAGCAAAACTTTTCCGGAAAGCGGAAATCTCTCTACAGACCTTAAAAATCCTACACAATCGGTATTGTAACCTCTTGAAATTCCGTCCTTTGTGTATACGCAGTTAACCGCATTATAACGTTCTGCCGTTTCGTCAAGTTCGTCAAGATACTGAATTATTTCCGTCTTGTGTGGAATAGTTATATTATAGCCGCTGAGCTTCTTCAAATCTCCCGACTTTCCCGCAAGTTCCTCCGGTGCTATATCCATGCAGATATATTTCGCCCTGCGTCCTGCGATTTCAAACAATTTCTCATGTATGAACGGAGACATCGAATGGCCGAGCGGATGACCTATAAGCACATATTTTTCTGTATTAATCATATTTTACTCACGCCTTTTTAAGTTCTTCGAGTGCCTTTTCAAGTGTTGCATTATTTTCTATGTTAAGTGCTGTAGCTTCTTTAAGAGTCTTCTTTACAAGCCCTGTGAGAACCTTATTAGGTCCAAGCTCTATAAATGTATCAAATCCGTCCTTGCTCATCTCAGCCATTTCGGAAGTGAATTTTACAGGTGACACAATGTGTTTCGCAAGCAGTGAAGGCATATCCGAAAAGTCCTTCAATTCAGTTCCGAGAACGTTTGAATAGAATTTCACTGACGGAGCATTGAATTTCACATCTTTAATCTTTGAGTAAAATTCTTCGGAAGCTTCTCTCATAAGCTCGGAGTGAAAAGCTGATGCAACTTTTAACGGAATACATCTTGCACCTGCTCCCGAAAGTGCTTCCACAGCCTTTGAAACTGCGGACTGTTCGCCTGCAATTACAGTCTGGGCAGGTGAATTGTAATTTACCGGTACAACATAGCCGTCAATTTCCCTGCAAATTTCCTCTATCTTTTCGGCAGGAAGTTTCATAACCGCAACCATGCTACCCTTGTTCTTTTCCGCACATTTTTCCATAGCTTCGGCTCTTGCACTTATAACCTTAAAACCGTCTTCGAGTGAAAGCATTCCGGAAGCAACCATTGAAGCGTATTCGCCGAGTGAATGACCTGCTACCGCTTCAAATGCTATGCCGTTCTTCTTCGCTACTTCAAAAGCAAGTAATGAAGTCGCCATAATTGCAGGCTGTGAATAGATTGTGCGGTTAAGTTTCGCATCGTCTTCCCCGAATACTATATCACGGAGAGAATATCCGAGAACCTTTTCGGCGGTTTCGTATATGCTGTTAAATTCCTGATTGTCATTCAGTAAATCCTGTCCCATTTTAAGATACTGAGAACCCTGTCCCGAAAATAAAAATACTGTTTTCATATGCTTTTTACGTCATTACCCTGATAAAGTAATGTTTCCTTTCGTAAGTTTATGTTTATGAATATATAATAGCACAGTTACCTGCAAGTTGTCTATCTTTTTACCATGCAACTATTTTATCATAATTAATGCATAAAATTCAACTATTATAAATGTTTTTTTTGTGCATAGTATGGAAACTTAATTTCCTTGGACTTAAATAACATTATGTTCATTGCAAAACCTCCGAAAATAGATTAAAATAAAATTGATATGCTTAATAACATTTTAACATAACATTGCGTTTTACTATAAAGCGGTTTTATAAAAATTTTTCTATTACAGGAGGACATACTTTGCTTCAGGGAATAAATATATTGGGAACAGGAACTTATGTTCCTGAAAGAATTGTTACCAATGATGATTTTTCAAAGATAGTTGAAACAAGTGACGAATGGATTACCACAAGAACAGGTATTTCTAAAAGACATATTTCAGGCGGTGAACCTACCTGGTACATGGCTGTGAATTCAGGCAGACAGGCAATTGAAAATTCAGGCATAGACGTAAGCGAAATCGGTATGATTGTTTGTGCCAGCGTAAGCCCTGACTATGCTTTTCCGTCATTGTCGTGCATAGTGGAGAGAGAACTCAAAGCTAAAAATGCCTTTGCCATTGATGTGAATTGTGCTTGTGCAGGCTTCGTGTACGGTATCGACATCGCAAGAAGATACGTTGCTACAGGTGCGGTAAAATACGCCCTTATTATCGGGGCTGAAAACCTTTCTAAATTCGTAAATTACAGCGACCGCACAACCTGCGTACTGTTCGGGGACGGCTCGGCTTCATGCGTAATAGGTGCTTCCGAAAATATCTGCGGTTCTTTCCTCACGGCTGACGGAAACGGTGCTAAATTCCTTTCCTGTGCATTAATCAGCCCGAGAAACGCTTTCATGCCGGAACAGAAAACTGAAATCGAAAGCGGTATACCTGCTCTTGAAAATAATTATATGCACATGGACGGCAAGGAAGTTTACAAGTTTGCTACTTCCGCAATGCCTGATGCTGTTGTGAAAGCTTGCGAAGATGCCGGAATAACCGTTGATGACCTCGATATTATAATTCCTCATCAGGCAAATATACGCATTATTCAGACTTCCGCTTCCAGACTCGGCGTTTCGATGGACAAATTCTTTGTGAACATTCAGAATTACGGCAATACTTCAAGTGCAAGTATCGGAATAGGTCTTCACGAAGCAATCTCACAGAACAGAATTAAAAAAGGCGACAAAGTTTGTCTGGTCGGTTTCGGTGCAGGTCTTACGGTTGCGGGTCTTGTATTTGAATACTGATAACTTACAGGTCAAAGGAGTGTTTTTTTACTATGAAAACAAGAATTACTGAACTTTTGAATATAAAATATCCTATAATTCAGGGCGGTATGGCTTGGATTGCGGAAAGTACACTTGCGGCTGCCGTTTCAAATGCAGGCGGTGCAGGTATAATTGCAGGCGGTTCAGCCCCTATAGATTATCTGCGTGACCAGATAAGAAAGGCTAAAGAACTTACCGATAAACCTTTCGGTGTAAACATCATGCTTATGAGTCCTAATGCCGAAGACCTCGCACAGCTCGTAATTGATGAAAAAGTTGCGTTCGTCACAACAGGTGCAGGCAATCCGGGTAAATTCATTCCTGCCTGGAAGGAAGCAGGCATTAAGGTTATCCCTGTTATCCCGTCAGTTGCCCTCGCAAAGAGAATGGAACGAGCAGGTGCTGACGCTGTCGTTGCAGAAGGCACTGAAAGCGGTGGTCACATCGGCGAAAATACCACAATGTGTCTTGTTCCGCAGGTAGTCGATGCGGTTTCTATCCCTGTAATCGCCGCAGGCGGTATTGCAGACGGCAGAGGTATGGCGGCTTCATTCATGCTCGGGGCTGAAGGCATTCAGATGGGAACAGTATTCCTCGCTTCCGAAGAATGTAAAGTAAGCGAAACTTACAAGAAACTCGTTGTTGATGCAAAGGACACGGACAGCATTGTAACAGGTCGTTTCACAGGTCACCCTTGCCGTAACGTAAAGACAAAATTCGCTAAGAAACTTCTCACATTCGAGAAAGACGGCGGTACTCCCGAAGAATTTGAAGAAATGACTGTAGGTTCTCTCAGAAAAGCCGTTCAGGACGGAAACCTTGAAGAAGGTTCTTTCCTCTGCGGAGCAATTGCGGGAATGATTAAGGAAATTAAGCCTTGCAGGACTATAATTGAGGAAATAAACAGTCAGGCTGAAAAACTGCTCGGAAGATAAACATATATAATAAATTGGAGGAAATGGCAAAATGGCTACAGCTTTAATCACAGGTTCATCAAGAGGTATCGGAGCTTCAATAGCTCTCAGACTCGCTAAAGATGGTTTCAATATCGCTTTCAATGATATTTCTGATGCAATGTTTGAAAATAACGATATTATCGAAAAATGCAAGGCTCTCGGAGTAGAATGTGAATACTTCATCGCAGACGTTTCAAAATATGCCGATTGTGAAAACATGGTAAAGGCAGTCAAGGAACGTTTCGGCTCTGTTGACGTTCTCGTAAACAACGCAGGTATCACCCGTGACGGTCTGCTTGTCAGAATGTCCGAAGAAAATTACGACAAGGTTATTGCGGTAAACCAGAAAAGCGTTTTCAATATGACAAAACTTGTCGGTGCAATGATGATGCGTCAGAGAAACGGAAAAATTATAAATATTTCTTCTGTTGTCGGAATTTACGGAAATCCGGGACAGTTCAATTACTCAGCCACCAAGGCGGCTATTATCGGCATGACCAAGACAGCCGCAAAGGAACTCGGTTCTCGTAACGTCCGTGTAAATGCCGTTGCTCCGGGATTTATCAAAACACCTATGACCGATGCCCTCACAGAAGAACAGAAAAACGCTATGCTTGCTCAGGTGGCAATGCGCCGTTACGGCGAAGTCGAAGAAATCGCAAATGTTGTTGCTTTCCTCGCTTCCGACCAGTCAAGTTACGTCACGGGTCAGGTTATTGAAGTCAGTGGCGGTATTTCAATGTAATCACTGCAAATTAAAGAGATAAGGTAAGGTTATTTTATGAAAAGAGTAGTTATTACGGGTATGGGTACTGTCAACCCTCTCGGAAACAATGTAGAACAATTCTGGAACGGCATTAAGGAAAACAAACTCGGTTTTTCTTTTATCAGCAAGTTTGACACTGCCGATTTTCCTGTAAAGATTGTCGGGGATGTCAAGGATTTCGACCTTTTAAGTTATAACATAGACGGAATTGACAAAAAGGAAGTTAAACGTCTTGACCGTTTCACACAACTTGCACTCGGAGCATCTTTTGAAGCTCTCAGGGACTGCGGTTCAGACCTTAAGGACATAGACCCTTACAAAGTCGGTGTAATTATCGGTTGCGGTATAGGAGGACTTGAACTTACGGAACAGGAACACTCAAAATTCCTCGAAAAAGGTCCTAACAGAATTTCCGTATTCTATATTCCTATGATGATTGGAAACATGGCGGCAGGTACTGTTTCTATGAAGACAGGTTTCAGAGGCGACAATTTCGCAACTGTTACCGCTTGTGCTTCTTCAACCCACGCAATCGGAGAAGCTTTCAGAAAAATCAAGGACGGATACCTTACAGCGTGTCTGTGCGGAGGTACTGAAAGTTGTGCGTCACAATTCGCTCTCGGCGGATTCAACAACATGAAAGCCCTTTGCCGTTCGGAAGACCTTGAAAGAGCTTCCATACCGTTCGACAAGGAACGTTCAGGTTTCGTTCTCGGTGAAGGTAGCGGTATGCTTATTCTCGAAGAACTCGAACACGCCAGGGCAAGAAACGCTAAAATATATGCGGAAGTTGTCGGATACGGTGCAACTTGTGACGGCTACCACATGACTTCCCCAAGCCCTACAGGTGAAGCCGCAGGAATGGCTATGAAGTTCGCTTACGAAGAAGCAGGCATTAAGCCGGAAGACGTTGATTATATCAATGCTCACGGTACTTCAACAGGACTTAACGACAAGTACGAAACTATTGCCATAAAGAACGCTTTCGGCGACCACGCTTACAAGCTCAGAATCAATTCCACCAAGTCAATGATTGGTCACTTACTCGGTTCTGCCGGTGCTGTCGAAGCAATCACCACAGCACTTACAATCAAAAATTCACTCATTCACAAGACTGTCGGCTATAAAGTCCCTGATGAAGAATGTGACCTTGACTATTGCGTTGAGAAGAACATTGAACAGGAAGTTAACTATGCACTTTCAAATTCTCTCGGATTCGGCGGACACAATGCCACACTTTGCCTTAAAAAGTACACAGATTAAAAAGAGGTGAGAAAAATATGGCTGATGAAAACAAAATTATCGCAAACCTTTCATTTGAACAGATAAAGGAACTTATTTCTGCCGTTTCTTCCGCAAATCTCGGAAAACTTACCGTTGAAACAGAAAACTCGAAGCTTGTAATCGAAGGCAAGAAGGAAAATATTACTGTTTCCGCAAGCGTTCCCGCTGTACAGACCGTTCAGAATGTTCAGAATATCCCTGCTCCTGCTGAAGAAAAACAGACAGACGAAAAGCCCGAAGAAATTAAAGGCAATATAGTAAAATCCCCTGTTGTCGGCACATTCTACAACAGTCCCGCTCCCGGAAAAGCTCCTTTCGTAAAGGTCGGTCAGTCCGTTAAAAAAGGCGATATCCTCATGATTATCGAATCTATGAAGGTCATGAACGAAATCCCAAGCGAATTTGACGGCACAGTTGCCAAAGTCCTCGTTGAAAGCGGTAGTGCCGTTGAATACGACCAACCTGTCATGATTATAAACTAAACAAATTAAAGGAGATTTTTAAAATGGCTGTATTACTTAACAAAGAACAAATCATGGAAATCATTCCGCACCGTGACCCTTTTCTCCTCATTGATGAAATAAATGAAATGACCCCGGGACAGAAAGTTGTTGCCACTAAACACATCAGGGAAGACGAATATTGGTTTAAAGGTCATTTCCCCGAATACCCTGTAACTCCGGGTGTACTTCTCATTGAAATGCTCGCACAGGCAGGTGCTGTTTGTATGCTCTCTCTCGAAGAACACAAGGGTAAAATCGGTTTCCTCGGCGGAGTAAACAATGCAAAATTCCGCCGTCAGGTTCTTCCCGGAGATACTGTAAAACTTGAAGTCGAAATGATTAAAATCCGTGGTTCAATAGGCATCGGAAAGGCATTGGCTACCGTAAACGGCGAAAAGGCTGTATCCGCTGAAATCTCATTTGCTTTGAAATAAGGAAGTTGCTGAATGATGGAAAAAAAGACTTTCAGAAAAATTCTTATTGCCAATCGTGGTGAAATTGCCGTAAGAATTATAAGGGCTTGCCGTGAACTCGGAATACGTTGTGTTGCGGTGTACTCTACCGCCGACAGAAACGCCCTTCACGCTCAGATAGCCGATGAAGCCGTCTGCATAGGTCCACCCGATACAAAAAACAGTTACTTAAATATGCAGGCTCTTATTTCTGCCTGCGAAATTACAGGTTGTGACGCTCTGCACCCCGGTTTTGGATTTCTCTCGGAAAACGCCGACTTCGCAAGAAAATGCGGTAAATGCGGTATAACATTCATAGGACCTTCTCCGGAAGCCATAGAAATGCTCGGCAACAAGGCTCACGCCAAAAAAACTATGCAGGATGCAGGTGTTCCCGTTATCAGAGGTTCGGAAGGTGCTGTAAAATCTCTTGACGAGGCTAAGAAAATCGCCCGTGAAATCGGTTATCCCGTACTTGTCAAGGCTTCCGCAGGCGGTGGCGGCCGTGGCATACGCATGGTTGAAGACGAAACACAGCTTGAAGCACAGATTATCTCGGCTCAGCAGGAAGCTAAAAATTTCTTCGGTGACGATGCCGTTTATATCGAAAAGTTTATAGTAAATCCGCACCATGTCGAAGTTCAGATTTTAGCCGACAGTTATGGCAATGTGGTTTCCCTCGGTGAACGTGACTGTAGTATGCAAAGACGTAACCAGAAAGTTCTTGAGGAAAGTCCAAGCCCTCTTATGACCGAAGACCTCCGCAGAAGAATGAGCGAATCTGCCGTAAAGGCTTCAAAGGCAAGTAATTACTGCAATGCAGGCACTATTGAATTCCTCGTGGACAAGAACGGCGATTACTACTTCATGGAAATGAACACCCGTATCCAGGTTGAACACCCTGTAACAGAATTTGTAACGGGAATTGACATAGTGAAAAACCAGATTAAAATCGCTCAGAATGAACCTTTGCCGTTCACTCAGGAAGATATTCAGATTAAAGGTCATGCTATTGAATGCCGTATAAATGCCGAAAACCCAAAAAGCAATTTCAGACCTTGCCCGGGAGAAATTTCGGCACTTCACACTCCGGGAGGTCCGGGAATACGAATTGACACTGCCGTTTATCAGGGGTACACAATTCCGCCTTACTACGATTCCATGATTGCGAAACTCATCGCTTACGCTCCTACCAGAGAAGAAGCCATTATGAAAATGAGATGGGCTTTGTCCGAATTTATCGTTGAAGGCGTTGACACAAATATTGATTTTCAGCTTGCACTCATAAAAGACCGTGACTTTGAAACAGGTAATTACGACAACGGTTACTTAACCAGAAACCTCGCAAAGTTCATATAGAAAGGAGGAATTTTCATTGGCTCTTGAAGATTGGTTCAAACTTGTAAAAACAAGATTCAATAACACTGATTCCGAATCCAACCCGACTGAAAAACATGACGGAATCCCTAAAAATATCCTTTTTAAATGCCCACGATGCCAAAACGTTGTGTGGGAAGACGAAATAGAAACTTCCCACAAGGTCTGTCCGAACTGCAATTATCACGCAAGACTTACCGCTCCCGAAAGGCTCGAAATTACCGCCGACAAGGACAGTTTCATTGAATATGATTCAAATATGGTGAGTTGCAACCCTATTGATTTTCCGAAATATGACGAAAAACTTGAACAGCTCAGGGCTGAAACAGGTCTTAAAGATGCTGTGATTACGGGCGAATGTACCATCAGGGGCATAAGAACGGTTATCGCTGTCATGGACTCAAGGTTTATGATGGCTTCAATGGGCAGTGTTGTCGGCGAAAAGCTGACAAGGGCTATTGAAACTGCTACAGAAAAGAAATTGCCTGTTATAATCTTCACTGCTTCAGGCGGTGCAAGAATGCAGGAAGGTATTATTTCCCTGATGCAGATGGCTAAGACTTCGGGAGCGGTTGCCCGCCATTCCGAAAAAGGCTTGCTGTATATAACCGTCATGACCGACCCGACCACCGGCGGAGTAACCGCATCTTTCGCATCACTCGGCGATATTATAATTGCCGAACCGAAAGCCCTTATCGGATTTACGGGAAGGCGTGTAATCGAGGGAACTATAAAGCAGAGATTGCCCGATGACTTCCAGCTTGCCGAATTTATGCTTGACAAGGGCTTTGTTGACATGATAGTTGAGCGTAAGAAAATGCGTTCTGTACTTTCCGATATTCTCTTAATACACGGTTGTCCTGTTGAGGAAAGTACCGATACTTCCGAAGTAAAGGGGGAAAATGTCAATGAATAAAACTGCTTGGGAATGCCTTGAAATGATACGCAATAAATCCCATCTTACAATCCGTGATTATATTCCTCTTATTTTCGATAAATTTTACGAACTTCACGGCGACAGACTTTACGGAGATGACGGGGCAATTATCGGCGGTATTGCGGAAATCGGCGGTATGCCTGTAACCGTAATTGCGGAAGTTAAGGGCAGAAACATTGAAGAAAACAAAAAAAGCAATTTCGCAATGCCTCACCCCGAAGGCTACAGAAAAGCCCTCAGACTTGCACATCAGGCGGAGAAATTCCACCGTCCCGTTATCTGCTTCATAGATACGCCGGGGGCTTTCTGCGGTGTCGAAGCCGAAACAAGAGGTCAGGGTGAAGCTATTGCACGAAACATTGAAGAATTTATGTTGCTGAAGACCCCTGTAATTTCTGTCGTCCTCGGTGAAGCCGGAAGCGGTGGGGCTTTGGCTCTGGGCGTATGTGACGAACTCGCCATGCTCGAATATTCCATTTACTCGGTAATCTCCCCGAGAGGCTGTGCAAGTATCCTCTGGAAAGATGCAAGCAAGGAAAAAGAGGCTTGCGAAGTCCTGAAAATCACTTCCGAAGATATGCTTAATTTCGGTATCGCCGAAGCTGTCATTCCCGAACCGGTAGCCGATTTAGAGAATATCGCCGAAAATATCAAGGAATATTTGTTAGAAACACTGAAAAAAAAATCTGCAAAACCTATTGACGTTTTATTGAATGAACGATATACTAAGTTTAGAAAAATCGGAGAATTTCAGTGGGAATAAATCTCAGTCGTATTTACACCACAGAAATATTGTGATATAATAATGCGGTATCCGTTTTTCTGCGGAATAACACACACCTTGCAAATATTATCTTTTTAATATTTGAGATAGAGGAACAGCAGAATTTTTCTGTTGCAGACTTCTTTAACTTCTGTACTTTGTGCAGACGTTAAAAATGAATGGAGGAAATTTTACAATGGTATTTGAAAAATTACAGAGTGTTGTTGCTGACCAGCTCGATGTTGAACCGGAAAAGGTTACACTTGAAGCAAATATTGCTGAAGACCTCGGAGCTGACTCTCTTGACATCGTTGATTTGGTAATGGCTATTGAAGAAGAATTCGATATGGAAATTCCTGATGACGCTGTTGAGAAAATCAAGACTGTTGGCGACATTGTAAATTACATTGAAAGCAATCAGTAATCAGATGACCGAAAAACCCCTTTGCAAAGAATGCAGAGGGGATATTTTTATTTGCGGTGTATATTTTCTGGAACGAATACAAACAATATTAATGCACACATTTGCTATTAATATTGGAGGTATTATAAATTTATGAAAGCTACCGGAATTGTAAGGAAAATTGACGACCTCGGCAGAGTCGTTATTCCCAAGGAAATCCGCCGTACTATGCGTATCCGTGAGGGCGACCCCCACGAAATCTAAACAAATAATGATGGTGAATTCAATTTTAAAAAAAATTAAGCCATAAAAAAAATATAAC
>URWK01000022.1 GCA_900551505.1 uncultured Ruminococcus sp.
CGCCCCCCCCCCCCCCCCCCCCCCCCCCCCCCCCCCCCCCGGTAATCCCCCCGTTCCTGCAAAGCCCCCGTTCACAAATAATTTTAATTTTATACTTGAAATCATTGCTCATCTGTTGTATAATAATACAATGTATCACACAATGGGTAAGCTATGCCTTTTTTCAGGTTGGATTGCCCGTATTTGAAAATTCTCAGATTATTTTTTTAAAAAACAGTGTACTTTTTACACTCTGTTTTTTCTGAAGATTACCACAATCAGTTTATAAGGAGGAATCCCGCCTATGGTGAATGTAAAACCTAAAAAGCTCGGAAAAAACGTCAGAATGAGTTTCGGGAAAATCAATGAAGTCCTTGAAATGCCTAACCTCATTGAAGTCCAGAAAAACTCATACAAATGGTTCAGAGAAGAAGGTCTGAAACAGGTATTCCGTGATGTAGCAGCTATTACTGATTATAACGGAAATCTTGTACTCCGTTTCGATGGTTATAAGATTGATGACCAGCCTAAATACAGCATTGCAGAATGTAAGGAACGTGACGTTACCTATGCCGCTCCACTCAGAGTCAAAGCAATTCTTTGGAACAAGGAAACCGGTGATATAAAAGAAAATGAAATCTTTATGTGCGATTTACCTCTTATGACTGACAGCGGTACTTTTGTTATCAACGGTGCTGAACGTGTCATCGTTTCCCAGCTCGTGCGTTCTCCGGGTGTTTACTACGCTTCCGAAAAGGACAAGACCGGTAAGGATTTGTTCAAGACAACCGTTATCCCTAACAGAGGTGCATGGCTCGAATATGAAATGGATTCAAACGATATCGTCTATGTCAGAATCGACAAAAACAGAAAAATCCCGATAACCACTTTCATAAGAGCTTTGCTCCCTAACGGTACCGACCTTGATATAAATGAACTGTTCAACAATGACCCTCGCCTTAATGCAACTATTACTCAGAAAGATGGTACTAAGAACAATTCCGATGCCCTTATCGAAGTTTATAAAAAACTCCGTCCGGGTGAACCTCCGACAGTTGAAAGTGCCAGAAATCATATAGATAATTTGTTCTTTGACGCTAAACGTTACGACCTCTGCCGTTTCGGAAGATATAAGTATAACAAGAAACTCGGTATTGCTTCACGTCTTACAGGTCATACCCTTTCAAGAGATATTATAAATACTTTCACAGGTGAAGTCCTCGCAACCGCAGGCGAAACAATCAATGCCGAAAAAGCCGCAGAAATCGAACAGGCAGGCGTTTCGGAAGCTTTCGTTACCGTTGAAATCAGGGAAATTACCACTAATCCTGAAACTAACCAGACCGTTATAAAAATGATTGAAAGAGAAGTAAAAATTATCAGTAACGGCATGGTTGACATAAAGCCTTATATAAACTTCGACTTTGACCCTGAAGAATACGGAATTAACGAAAAAGTTTCCTTCAAAGTTCTCAAGGAAATTCTGGAAAATTCAGAAGACGATGAAGAAATCAGAGAAAATATCGAAAAACGTGCCGATGAACTCGTTCCGAAGCACATCATGCTTGAAGATATCTTTGCAACTATCAGTTATTTCCTCAATCTCTGTGACGGTGTAGGTACTAAGGACGATATCGACCACCTCGGAAACAGACGTATACGTTCAGTAGGTGAACTTCTCGAAAACCAGTTCAGAATAGGTTTCTCCAGAATGGAACGTGTTATCCGTGAAAGAATGAATATTCAGGCTCAGGATATGGACGTGGTTACACCTCAGAACCTTATAAATATCCGTCCTATAACTGCCGCTATCAAGGAATTTTTCGGTTCCTCACCGCTTTCGCAGTTCATGGACCAGACAAACCCGCTTGCAGAACTTACTCACAAGCGTAGACTTTCGGCACTCGGCCCGGGCGGTCTTTCAAGAGACAGAGCCGGATTTGAAGTGCGTGACGTTCATTACAGCCACTACGGAAGAATGTGTCCGATTGAAACACCTGAAGGTCCTAACATCGGTCTTATTTCCTACCTCGCTACTTTCGCAAGAATAAACCATTACGGATTTATCGAAGCTCCTTACAGAAAGGTTGACAAGACTACAGGCGTTGTTACAAGCGAAGTTGTTTACATGACCGCTGACGTTGAAGACAATTATATTGTTGCTCAGGCGAACGAACCTCTTACAGAAGACGGAAAATTCGCACGTCAGAAAGTTACCGCAAGATTCAGGGACAAGATTCTCGAATGTGACCGTGATATTGTAGACTTCATGGACGTATCTCCTAAGATGGTTGTTTCTGTCGCAACCGCTATGATTCCGTTCCTTGAAAACGATGACGCAAACAGAGCTCTCATGGGTTCAAACATGCAGAGGCAGGCTGTACCGCTTCTCAAGACCGAAAGTCCTATTGTCGGAACAGGTATGGAATACAAAGCCGCTGTTGACTCCGGTGTATGCGTGGTTTCAAAATATGACGGCGTTGTTACTTCCGTTTCAGCAGATGAAGTTGTTATCAAACGTGACAACGGACTTGAATACAGAGAAAAGCTTACAAAGTTCAAACGTTCAAACCAGGGTACTTGCGTAAATCAGCGTCCTATTGTAGACGTAGGCGAAACAATCAAGGCAGGTCAGGTTCTCGCTGACGGCCCTGCTACTTCAAACGGTGAAATTTCCCTCGGTAAGAATGCTCTTATCGGCTTCATGACATGGGAAGGTTACAACTACGAAGACGCTGTACTTCTCAACGAAAGACTTGTAAGAGAAGACGTATTTACCTCTATCCATATTGAAGAATACGAAATCGAAGCCCGTGACACAAAGCTCGGTGCGGAAGAAATTACAAGAGATATTCCGAACGTAAGCGAAGACGCTCTTAAAGACCTTGACGAAAACGGTATTATCAGAATAGGTGCGGAAGTTCACGCAGGCGATATTCTCGTAGGTAAGGTTACTCCAAAGGGTGAAACCGAACTTACAGCGGAAGAAAGACTGCTCAGAGCTATTTTCGGCGAAAAGGCAAGAGAAGTCCGTGATAATTCCCTTAAAGTACCTCACGGCGAATCGGGCGTTATTGTCGATGTAAAGACATTCACAAGAGAAAATTGTGACGAACTCAGCCCGGGCGTAAATATGCTTGTACGTTGCTACATTGCCCAGAAGCGTAAAATCTCTGTCGGCGACAAGATGGCGGGTCGTCACGGAAACAAGGGTGTCGTTTCCAGAATACTTCCGGAAGAAGATATGCCGTTCCTTCCTGACGGTACTCCGCTTGACATTGTTCTTAATCCTCTCGGCGTACCTTCCCGTATGAATATCGGTCAGGTTCTTGAAGTTCATCTCGGTATGGCTGCAAGGGCTTTGGGCTGGAAAATTATGACCCCTGTATTTGACGGTGCTCACGAAGATGATATCAGAGCCGCTTTCAATCAGGCAAACGAAGTTAACGCAGACCACAGAGATGACCTCTTTGAACTCAAGAGCATGGACAAGGTTATCAATCCTAAAGCCCTCGAAATGAGCGAAGACGGTAAATTTACTCTCTATGACGGCAGAACAGGCGAAAAATTCGACAACAGAGTTACTGTAGGTTATATGTATTACCTCAAACTTCACCACCTCGTTGACGATAAGATTCACGCACGTTCTGTAGGTCCTTACGCACTCGTAACACAACAGCCTCTCGGCGGTAAGGCTCAGTTCGGTGGTCAGAGATTCGGTGAAATGGAAGTATGGGCTCTTGAAGCTTACGGTGCGGCTTACACACTCCAGGAAATCCTTACCGTCAAGTCTGACGATACCATGGGTCGTGTAAACACTTACGAAGCTATCGTAAAGGGCGAAAACGTTCCTAAGCCGGGCATTCCTGAATCTTTCAAGGTTCTTATCAAGGAACTTCAGTCACTTTGCCTCGATGTCAGAGTGCTTGACGAAAACAACAACGAAATCGACCTCAAACAGCAGTTTGACGATGATGACGATACACCTCACCACCACTATTCAGACAGCGAACCGGAACATACATCTGAAAAAGAAAACAAAAACAACGGTCTTGACTTCGACCCGCCTATGGACGATGACATTGATGACAATATTATCGGTGATGAAGACGAAGATGACGAATTTGACGAACAGGATGACGAACTTATAAACATGGACGGTGAAGATGACGATACAGATAACGATTTGGCTTCATTCCTCGGTGAGAATGATGACGAATCAAATGATGATGAGTTTTAAGAGGGGGTTATAATTTGGAATTTAACACTTTTCAGTCAATAAAAATCGGCCTTGCATCTCCGGAACAAATCCGTAACTGGTCATATGGTGCAGTTGAACGACCTGAAACTATAAATTACAGAACCCAGAAACCTGAACGTGACGGTCTTTACTGTGAAAGAATTTTCGGACCTACTAAGGACTGGGAATGCCACTGCGGTAAGTATAAGAAAATCCGTTTCAAAGGTAAGGTCTGCGACAGATGCGGAGTTGAAGTCACAAGAGCCAAGGTAAGACGTGAAAGAATGGGTCATATCGAACTTGCAGCACCTGTTTCACATATCTGGTACTTCAAGGGTACTCCTTCCCGTATCGGTCAGGTTCTCGAAATCTCACAGAAACGCCTTGAAGAAGTCCTCTACTTCACAAAGTACATCGTAATCGACCCGGGCGAAACTGCCCTTTTGAAAAAACAGTTGCTCACCGAACAGGAATACTATAAGGAATATGAAAAAGGTTTTCCGTTCAGAGCTGAAATGGGTGCGGAAGCTATTAAAGTTCTGCTCCAGGAATATGACCCTGAACGTTATGACGTATTTAAACAGCGTCTTATCGACAGCGGCAAAGTTATGCTCCCTCCGGGTCATTCAAAAGTTACCTGCACACATTCAGCTGTAAACTGCGATTGTGACGAATGCAAGGCTTTCGCAAATATCCCTGCTGAAACCTGGAGAAACAACCTTGAAATCTGTTCGGACGACCTTAAAGAAGAACTCAAGGGTCTTCCGGCAGGTCAGAAAAGAATAAAGCTTCTCAAAAGACTTGAAATTATCGAAGCATTCAGACTTTCGGGCAACAAGCCTGAATGGATGATTATGGACGTTGTGCCTGTTATCCCTCCGGATTTAAGACCTATGGTAATGCTCGACGGCGGACGTTATGCGACTTCCGACCTCAACGACCTTTACAGAAGGGTTATTAACAGAAACAACCGACTTAAAAGAATGCTTAAACTCGAAGCTCCTGACATTATCGTAAGAAATGAAAAACGTATGCTTCAGGAAGCCGTTGACGCTCTCATTGACAACGGCAGACATGGAAGACCTGTTACAGGTCCTAACAACAGAGCCTTGAAATCACTTTCCGATATGCTGAAAGGTAAGCAGGGACGTTTCCGTCAGAACCTTCTCGGTAAGCGTGTTGACTACTCAGGCCGTTCCGTTATCGTTGTAGGCCCTGAACTCAAAATGTATCAGTGCGGTCTTCCTAAGGAAATGGCTCTTGAACTTTTCAAACCTTTCGTACTTAAAAGACTTGTAGATACAAATTCAGGCAACACAACAAATATCAAGGCTGCCCGCAAGAAAGTCGACAGAGCAGACCCGGAAGTATGGGACGCTCTCGAACACGTTATCAAGGGACACCCTGTACTTCTCAACCGTGCCCCTACACTTCACCGTCTTGGAATCCAGGCGTTTGAACCGATACTTGTTGAAGGCCGTGCATTGAAACTTCACCCGCTCGTTTGTACCGCTTACAATGCGGACTTTGACGGCGACCAGATGGCTGTACACCTTCCGCTTTCCGCTGAAGCCCAGGCTGAAGCACGTTTTCTTATGCTTGCCGCAAACAACCTTCTCAAGCCGTCTGACGGAAGACCTGTTGCCGTTCCTACACAGGATATGGTACTTGGTTCTTACTATCTCACAATGGAAAAAGAGGGAGAACCGGGAGAAGGCAAAGTATTCCGTGACATTGATGAAGCCCTTATGGCTTATCAGGAACACTATGTTTCACTTCACGCAAAAATCAGAGTAAAGGTTACTAAAGATATCGGCGGTCGTCAGGTTTCAAAGATTATCAATTGTACCGTTGGTCGTCTTATCTTCAATGAAAATATTCCTCAGAACCTCGGATACGTTGACAGAAGAAATTCAGAAACCGCATTTGACCTTGAAATTTCATTCCTCGTAGGCAGAAAACAGCTTTCCGACATTATCGAAAGATGTATCAGAATTCACGGCACTACAAGGACTTCCGAAGTTCTCGATGATATAAAGGCTCTCGGCTTCAAATACTCCACAAAGGCAGCTATTACCGTTGCCGTATGCGATGCTTCTATCCCACCGCAGAAGAAAGATATTCTTGCAGCCGCTGATGCAAAGATTGCCACAATCACGGAAGAATATGAATACGGCTATATTTCCTCCGCCGAAAAGTCAAAGAAAGTCATCGAAATCTGGAACAAGGCTACTGACGATGTTACCACAGCCCTTAAAGCTAATCTCGACAAGTATAATCCTATCTTCATGATGGCTGACTCAGGTGCCCGTGGTAGTATCAACCAGATAAGACAGCTTGCAGGTATGCGTGGACTTATCGCAAACACATCAGGTACTACTATCGAAATCCCTATCAGAGCTAATTACCGTGAAGGTCTTAATATCCTCGAATACTTCATTTCTTCCAGAGGTGCGAGAAAAGGTCTTGCCGATACTGCTCTCCGTACTGCCGACTCAGGTTATCTTACACGTCGTCTTGTTGACGTTTCTCAGGACGTTATCATCAGACACGAAGATTGCGGTGCTACTGACGGTATTGAAGTTTACGAAATCAGAAACGGCAACGAAATTATTGAAAAGCTCGAAGAACGTCTTATGGGAAGATACCTCGTTGAAGACTTCTGCGATGAAGCAGGCAACGTTCTCATTCCTAAGACAAAGCTTATGACTGAAGCCGACGCCAAATTAATCAAAGATGCAGGCGTTGAAAGAATTAAAATCCGTTCCGTTCTCCACTGCCGTTCTAAACACGGTGTTTGTGCTAAGTGTTACGGTGCTAACCTCGCAAACGGAAATGTTGTTTCTGTCGGTGAAGCTGTCGGAACTATCGCCGCTCAGTCAATCGGTGAACCGGGTACACAGCTTACAATGCGTACTTTCCACACAGGCGGTATCGCTTCCGCAGAAGACATTACACAGGGTCTTCCTCGTGTCGAAGAACTCTTTGAAAGCAGAAAACCTAAGAACGCTGCTATTCTCTCGGAAATTGACGGCGTTGTCAAAATTGAAGAAGTTAAGACCACAAAGAACCTTACTGTTACAAGCAGTGACGGCCTCGAAAGCAGAACATATTCAATTCCTTACAACTTCAAGATTAAAGTCAAGGACGGCGAATATATCGAAAAAGGTACAAGACTTACCGAAGGTAACTGTTACCCTGCCGATATCCTCAATATCCTCGGACCTATGGCTGTTCAGGATTACATCATTCACGAAGTACAGAAGGTTTATCGTCTTCAGGGTGTTGATATCAACGACAAGCACATTGAAATTATCGTTCGTCAGATGCTCAGAAAGATTAAAATTGAAGACTCCGGAAGCAGCTATCTCCTCCCGGGTGCTTTGGTTGACAAGAAGGAAGTTGACGAAATCAACAACGATATCCGTGAAAGAATCGAAAATGGCGAAGCAGACTTGACCTATGTCACAACTGTTCCGGTTCTTCAGGGTATCACAAAGGCTTCCTCAAGTTCCGAAAGCTTCCTTTCAGCCGCTTCATTCCAGGAAACAACAAAGGCTCTTACCGATGCCGCTATCAAGGGCAAAAGTGATATGCTCCTCGGTCTTAAGGAAAATGTTATTATCGGTAAACTTATCCCTGCCGGTACGGGTATGGATATTTACAATAAAGTTCAGGTTGTCAGAAATGAAAATTACTCTGAACATTCCGCAAACAGCAATATCTGATTAAGATAAATTCAGTCACACCATTGAAATATATGGTGTGACTTTTCCTTTAAAACATCGGGGGGCGACCCCATGCGAAGCATGGGGTCGCCCCCCGATTATGTTCTGACACATTTATTTTATCTTTCTGAAATAGGTGTATAAGGTATTCTTTCAGCTACCGACTTGTAAGCAGGACGGATAATTTTTCCGTTGTTAAGCAGTTCTTCAATTCTGTGTGCTGACCAACCCGCAATTCTCGAAATAGCGAAAATCGGTGTATAAAGTTCTGTCGGCAATCCGAGCATACTGTATACAAATCCGCTGTAAAAGTCAATGTTTGCACTTACGCCCTTATAAATTCTGCGTTCTTCTGCGATAACTTCCGGTGCAATTCTTTCTACCGCCGAGTAAAGCTTAAATTCCTTGTCCATGCCCTTTTCATGTGAAAGGCTTCCTACAAACTGACGGAAAATGTTTGCTCTCGGGTCCGAAATCGAATAAACGGCGTGTCCCATTCCGTAAATAAGCCCTGCTCTGTCAAAAGCTTCCCTGTGAAGCAGTGCTTTAAGGTAATTTCTTACTTCGTCTTCGTCTTCCCAGTCTTTAAGTGTCCTCTTCATATCATCGAACATTTGCACAACTTTTATATTCGCTCCGCCATGCTTAGGCCCTTTAAGAGAACCGAGTGAAGCCGCTACAGTTGAATATGTGTCCGTTCCCGATGAGGTTACAACGTGTGTTGTAAATGTCGAGTTGTTACCGCCTCCGTGTTCTGCGTGAAGTACAAGTGCCACATCAAGAATTTTTGCTTCAAGTGCGGTGTACTTGCAGTCCGGACGAAGAATATAAAGCAGGTTTTCGGCAGTGGAAAGTTCCGGCTTAGGCTGATGAATAAACAAACTTTCACCGTTCTTGTAGTAGGCGTAAGCCTGATAACCGTAGACCGCAAGCAACGGAAACAGCGAAATCAATTCTATGCTCTGACGAAGCACATTCGGAATTGATGTGTCATTCGCATTGTCATCATATGAATACAGTGCCAGAACACTTCTTGAAAGCGTGTTCATCATGTCATTGCTCGGCGATTTCATTATAATATCTCTTACAAACGTTGTCGGAAGATGTCTGAAATCGGAAATAAGCTGTCTGAAGTCTTCAAGCTGTTTCTTGTTCGGAAGTTCCCCGAAAAGAAGCAGATATACAGTTTCCTCAAAGCCGAAGCGGTTTTCCGTAACAAATCCGTTTACAATATCTTCTATATTTATGCCTCTGTAGAAAAGTTTGCCGTCACACGGTACACTTTCACCGTTTACAATCTGACTTGAACATACTTCGCTTATGTCCGTCAGACCGGCAAGCACGCCTTTTCCGTTAAGGTCCCTGAGTCCCCTTTTTACATTGTACTGGGTGTAAAGTTCCGGTTCAATATTGTGGTTTGCCTTGCAGAGATGTGCAAGTTCCTGAATTTGTGGTGTAACTTCTGAAAAAGTGTAACGAGCCATGAAATTTCTCCTTTCGTTCTTATTCCGCTTAGACATAAGCGAAATTAAAATGTTTATTTTTTTATATACTTTTAATATTATAACACAATTTTTATATAACTTAAAGAACATATATATTAATTTTAAGTGAATATGTTCAAATGAATAATCAATTAACATAACATCTTATTGACTTTGCGGATTTAAAGTGTTATACTTTAAAGCAGTAAAGAAAAAGTAATTAAAACCACTTATTAAAATCAAATCATACAGAAATTATTTGGAAAGGAGTTTGCCCGCAATGAATACAGTCAGCCGATTTTTCTATTACTATACAGTTTCATTCCGCTATTATTATTTCGGCGGAAATTTTGTGTTGCAGAAAAATCGGACTGAATAAGAGTAAAATATTTTCTGAATAATTTTCCGAAACTCTCCGACAGTCCGTCAAGGACTGTCGTTTTCTTTTACTTAAAAATTTAAATCAAGGAGTCTTTTAAAATGATTATCGTATGCAAAAAAAATACCTCAGATGAAAATATCAAAAATATCCTCGACCATATCGAATGCCAGGGCGTTTCCGCAAATATAAGCAAGGGTGTTGAGTCAACTATTATCGGGCTTGTCGGAGATACTTCAAAGATTGATGTACAGAGCCTTGAAGTGCTTGACTCGGTAGAAAAAGTTCAGCGTGTTACAGAACCTTACAAGCTCGCAAACAGAAAATTCCATACTGACGACACTATCGTTGACGTAAACGGTACTAAAATCGGCGGTAAAGGTTTCGCAGTAATCGCAGGCCCTTGTTCAGTCGAATCAGAAGAACAGATTGTAGCAGTTGCCAAGGCTGTCAAGGCAAGCGGTGCAACATTCCTCCGTGGCGGTGCTTTCAAGCCGAGAACTTCACCTTACGCTTTCCGTGGACTTAAAGCAAGAGGTCTTGAACTTCTCAGAATCGCAAGACAGGAAACAGGACTTCCGATAGTAACCGAACTTATGAGCCTTGACCACCTTGACCTTTTCAGCGATGTCGATGTTATCCAGATTGGTGCAAGAAATATGCAGAACTTTGAAATGCTTTCTGAACTCGGACACTGCGACAAACCTATTCTCTTAAAACGTGGACTTTCAAACACAATCGAAGAATGGCTTATGAGTGCGGAATACATTCTTTCAGGTGGAAACAAGAACGTTATCCTTTGTGAAAGAGGTATCAGAACATTTGAAACTGCTACCAGAAATACACTTGATATTTCAGCAGTTCCGCTCCTCAAACAGCTTACACACCTTCCTGTAATCGTTGACCCGAGCCACGCAACAGGTAAATCATTCCTCGTTCCTCCTCTCTGCAAGACTGCTGTAGTTGCAGGTGCTGACGGTATTATGGTTGAAGTCCACAATAACCCGAAAAAAGCCCTTTGTGACGGTGCTCAGTCACTTACGCCGGAGGCATTTGACGAAACTATGAAAAGCGTCAAAACTCTTTGCGAAGTGGAAGGCAGAACAATATGAAAATTCTCGTTGTAGGACTCGGGCTTATAGGCGGTTCGCTCTGCAAGGCTTTCAAGACTTATACAAAACATTTTATTATTGGTTGCGACAATAACCCGACCGTTACCAGACAAGCCATTGAACTTAACAGCATTGACAAAATCGCAGCGGAAGACGACTTCAAAAATGCCGATATTACAATAATCTGTCTGCACCCCGATGTCGCAAGAACTTTTATCGAAAGTAATATTTCAAAGTTCGCAAAAGGCAGTATTCTTTGTGATGTGTGCGGTATAAAGGGCAAATTCACCGAAGATATGAGTAAACTTTCAGCCGAACATGGTATAAAGTATGTCGGCACTCACCCTATGGCAGGAAAGGAACATTTCGGATTTGAATATTCCGATTCAGAACTTTTCATAAATGCGAACTTCATTGTAACACCTCTTGAAGACACCGACAGAACGGCGGTAAATACTGTTATCGAACTTATGAAATCCGTAGGTTTCGGGAAAATAGTCGAAACTTCCCCGTATCAGCATGACCGAATGATTGCATATACTTCACAACTTGCACATATTGTTTCAAGCTCTTATGTAAAAAGCCCTTCTATTAAAACCGAAAACGGTTTTAGCGGAGGAAGCTTCCAGGACATGACAAGGGTTGCGACTATGAACGAATCTATGTGGGCAAATCTCTTTCTTGCAAATAAAGATTGCCTGCTTGAAGAACTCGACAATCTTATTTCAAATCTCACCGATTACAGAAATGCACTTGCCGAAGAAAACAAGCCCGAATTAATCAGTCTTATCAGGGACGGCAGAGAAATTAAAGAACAAAATCTGCGTGAACGTCTTAACAGTAAATAAGCTTTTCAGTTTTATAATCTTATAATCCGGCGCGCCCCCCCCGGGGTTGGAGGGGGGGGGGGCGGGGGGTTTTTTTTGTGGGGGGGGGGGGGGGGGGGGGGTGGGGGGGGCGGGGGGGGGGGAGGGAGGAGGGGGGGGGGGCGACGGCGTAGGGGTTGATGG
>URWK01000023.1 GCA_900551505.1 uncultured Ruminococcus sp.
ATAGACATTCATGATATAAGGCTTGTTTTCAAGTACGGCATAAAATATATTCAGAAAGCCTTGTTGCCATGTATCATATGTTTTCTTAGCCTCAAGGGCTTTGGCGGCATCTTCAATACACGTCCATTCAATTAAGTCATAGATATCTTTAAAGTGGTAGTAGAAAGTCATTCGGTTAATTCCGCAGTCTTCCGCAATATCGTTTATTGTTATCTTGTTCAGGGGTTTTTTAAGTAAAAGGTTTTTCAGCGACATTGCAAGAGCTTTTTTTGTAGCATGAGCCATTTTATACCTCCGTTCAGCTTGAAAGTTTTTTGTATATAATTATAACACGGATTATTTTTATTTTCAACGGTTTTTGTGGGGGGCGACCCGCCCCGAAGTTTTCAGAGAGGCAAGTTTTTTGAGGCGGGTCGCCCCCGAACTTCCTGTTAAGTATAAACTTCCGGAATAATCTTAAAATAATAAGAATAAATAAAAAATGTCTTGACATATACGGGTGGGGGGTATATAATATAAACCGTAAGAGAGGTGAAGAATTTGGATAACGAAAAAGATGAAGTTTGCAAATGTGAATGTTGTCACAAGACTAAAGAACGTTCGGAAGAAGAATATACCGCACTTATTCACAGGCTCAACCGCATAGAAGGTCAAATCAGAGGCATAAAGAAAATGGTTGAAGAAAATGCGTACTGTACGGACATTCTTATTCAGGTTTCCGCCGTAAACTCCGCACTTAATTCATTTAACAAGGAGCTTCTGGCAAACCACATAAGAACGTGTGTGGCAAAGGATATTCGTGACGGAAAAGATGACGTTATAGATGACTTGGTGAAGACTTTACAGAAACTTATGAAGTGAACGGAGGTCGGAAATGGAACAGTTTAATGTTACCGGAATGAGTTGTGCTTCATGCAGTAGCAGGGTAGAAAAGGCAGTTTCAAAAGTAAATGGCGTTACATCGTGTTCTGTAAACTTGCTTACAAATTCAATGGGCGTAGAGGGAACGGCTTCGCCGGCTGAAATAATAAAGGCGATTGAGCAGGCAGGATACGGAGCAAGCCTTAAATCAGGCGAAAATAAAAGTTCCCATGATAACGATGAAGACAGGCTTAAAGACACTGAAACGCCCTTGCTGAAACAAAGACTTATATGGTCAGTAGGATTTCTTGCCGTGCTGATGTACTTTTCAATGGGGCATATGATGTGGGGCTGGAAGCTTCCATCATTTTTTGAGAATAATCATATAGCGATGGGGCTTGTGCAACTTCTGCTTACCATAATTATAATGGTCATCAACAAAAAGTTCTTTGTCAGCGGATTTAAAAGCCTTCTGCACAAAGCACCTAATATGGATACACTTGTGGCACTCGGTTCGGGAGCGTCATTTGTGTACAGCCTTTATGCATTGTTTGCGATGACTGACGCACAGGTCAAGGAAAATTCGGATTTGGTAATGCAGTATATGCATGAATTTTATTTTGAGTCTTCCGCAATGATACTTACTTTGATAACAGTCGGCAAAATGCTTGAAGCACGTTCAAAAGGCAAGACCACAGATGCACTTAAAAGCCTTATGAAACTTGCACCGAAGACAGCAACGGTTATTCGCAATGGTGAAGAAGTTGTAATTCCTGCCGAGCAGGTTAAAAAAGGAGAAATTTTTGTAGTTCGCCCCGGTGAAAGTATTGCAGTTGACGGAATAGTTCTTGAAGGTCAGAGTGCCGTAGATGAATCTGCTCTTACAGGTGAAAGTATTCCTTGCGACAAGTCTGTAGGAGATAATGTTTCATCAGCAACTATAAATCAATCAGGATTTCTGAAATGTGAGGCACTTAAAGTCGGAGAAGATACCACATTATCACAGATTATAAAGATGGTAAGTGATGCGTCGGCGACAAAAGCCCCGATTGCGAAAGTTGCCGACAGAGTTTCAGGGGTATTTGTTCCGGCAGTAATAATTATAGCAATCATCACAACAATTGTGTGGTTACTTGCGGGTCAGACAATAGGATTTGCACTTGCAAGGGGAATTTCTGTTCTCGTAATAAGTTGTCCGTGTGCCCTGGGGCTTGCGACACCTGTAGCAATAATGGTCGGAAGCGGAATGGGTGCAAAGAACGGAATACTTTTCAAGACTGCAACATCGCTTGAAGAAACAGGTAAAGTTCAGATTGTGGCACTTGACAAGACAGGTACTATTACAAGCGGAAAACCTGAAGTAACTGATATTATTCCGTTTGAAGTAACCGAAAATGAACTTGTGGAAACGGCTTATTCTCTGGAGAAAAAGAGTGAACATCCTTTGGCAAGTGCAATTGTGAGATATGCTGAAAGTAAAAACTTTAAGGCAGAAGAAGTTACAGATTTCAAGGCACTTCACGGAAACGGACTTACAGCGAAACTTAACGGCAGTGAATTAATCGGAGGAAATTTAAAATTAATCGGTAGCCGGATAAAAGTTTCTAAAGAAATAATTGAGATTTCAGAACAGCTTGCCGAAAACGGTAAAACGCCGTTGTTTTTTTGCAGGAACAAGAAACTTATCGGAATTATAGCCGTTGCAGACGTGATAAAAGAAGACAGTCCGCAGGCAATCAGAGAATTGCAGAATATGGGTATATATGTTGTAATGCTTACGGGCGACAACGAAAAGACCGCAAACGCTATCGGAAAACAGGCAGGTGTTGACAAGGTTATTGCAGGTGTATTGCCTGACGGAAAAGAAAGCGTAATCAGACAACTTAAAGAAAGTGGCAAGGTTGCAATGGTAGGTGACGGAATAAATGATGCTCCTGCACTTAAAAGAGCTGATATAGGAATTGCCATCGGAGCAGGTACGGACGTTGCGATAGACACCGCTGACATAGTTCTTATGAAGAGCCGTTTAAGCGATGTTCCCGCAAGTATCAGGCTTAGTCGTGCGACACTCAGGAATATTCATGAGAATTTATTCTGGGCATTTATCTACAATGTTATCGGAATACCGCTTGCGTGTGGTGTATGGATACCGCTTTTCCAGCTGAAACTTAATCCTATGTTCGGAGCGGCGGCAATGAGCCTTTCAAGTTTTTGTGTAGTTTCAAATGCCTTGAGACTCAATTTCTTCAAAATGTACGATACTAAGCGTGATAAAAAGATAAAAGGCAGTATAACAAATATTGCTGAATATAAACAGGAGGAAAAAACTATGAAAAAGACAATCAAAATTGAAGGCATGATGTGCGGACACTGTGAAGCTTCCGTAAAGAAAGCACTTGAGGCAATACCCGCCGTTGAAAATGCGGAAGTAAGCCATGAAGCAGGTACTGCAATTGTAACTCTCAGTGCGGAAGTTGCAGATGATGTGCTTACAAAAGCTGTGGAAGACAAGGACTACAAAGTTCTCGGCATTGAATAATTAATTTCATGGGGCGACCGCCGCAGGCGTTCGCCCCATGAAATTATACTTGAAACCTGATTTCTTTTGTGATAGAATAATTATATACAAGGGAGATAGCAGACTATGGATAAATACAGACACGGCGGAGATATATATTCCAGAAAGATAAAATACGATTTTTCCGCAAATATAAATCCGCTCGGAATACCTGAAAACATAAAAAAATCGCTGACAGATTCAATAGACAGCTTTCAGAATTATCCTGATACCGAGTGCAGAAAGCTTGTTAAAAAGATTTCAGAAACGGAAGACATTGAGCAAAACAAAATAGTGTGCGGAAACGGTGTTTCAGACTTGATTTACAGAATTGTGGCTAAATTTCAACCGAAAAAAGCACTTTTGACCGCTCCGACATTTTCGGAATATGAAAAGGCTTTAAGGCAATCGGGAGCAGAAATAAAACACTTCTTAACAGATGAACGGACGGGATTTAAGCCTGATATGAAAATTCTTGATTATCTGACTGACGACACGGATATTTTCTTTCTCTGCAATCCGAATAATCCGACCGGCAACACAATTGACAGAGAACTTATGGAAAAGATTATTGAACGTTGCAGTCTGAAAAATATTTTTCTCGTAGTTGACGAAAGTTTTATTGACTTCATGGCGGACAGCGGAAAGCATAGTATAAAAAAGCTTGTGGAAGGTAAAAATATTATAGTATTGAGAGCTTTCACAAAGATATACGCAATTGCAGGGTTAAGGCTCGGTTATGCGATATGCGGAACAAGAGAAATTTCCGAGGCAATAAAAAATTACGGACAATGCTGGAGTGTTTCAGTTCCTGCACAGATTGCGGGGATTTCTGCACTTGAAAATACTGACTATATCGCAAAGACGATAGAAACGGTTTCCGCAGAAAGAAAATTCCTTACAGAAAATCTTGTTTCACTCGGTTTCGAGGTTTTTTCTTCTCAAGTCAATTTTATTCTCATCAAGTCCGATTTACCGCTTGACAAATTACTTGAACAGAGAGAAATCGCAATAAGAAACTGTGAAAATTATATCGGTCTCGGACAAGGTTATTTTCGTCTTGCAGTCCGCACACGCACGGAAAACGAAGTATTAATCAAAGCAATTGCGGAAATATGCGGAAAGCCTTAATGAAAAACAAACAGAAAAAAGGGTGATATATCATGAAAGTAAGATATAATGAAAATGCTGAGATAGTCAGGACTGTAAAAGAGGGTCTGAAACGTACCGGAGGTTATTGCCCTTGCGTACTCAGACGTACTGAGGACACAAAGTGTATGTGCAAGGAATTCCGTGAACAGATTAAAGACCCCGACTTTGAAGGTTACTGTCACTGTCAGTTATATTATAAAAGCAAATAATAAAAGGGAGTGTTATCAATGAAAGTTATAAACGTAACAAAAGAAAACTTTAATCTTGAAATAATAAATTCAGATTTGCCGGTACTTATTGATTTCTGGGCAACATGGTGCGGACCTTGCCAGATGGTTTCACCGATTGTTGATGAAGTAGCGGAAGAAGCAGACGGCTTCAAAGTCGCAAAAGTAAATGTTGATGAACAACCTGAACTGGCTCAGATTTTCGGCATTGTGAATATTCCGACACTTGTAGTTGTAAGTGGCGGAAAAATCGTGAACAAGCACATTGGAGTAATCAGCAAGGAAGATATTCTTAAAATGGTTAAGTGATTCAGAAAGCCTGTACACGCATAAATAAAAATCCGTACAGGCTTTTCATATATTTCAGATTAAGAGAGGACAAAAAACATGGGAAACAAAGCGTATTTAAAAGGAAATGACTATGACGGCAAGGTAAGGCAGGTTATCCCTTACTATGACGAAATCCTGACACAAGTTACAGATATTGTTGACATTCTCGGACTGAAAGAAATAAGCTGGCTCGACACAGGCGGAGGAAGCGGAACACTTCTGAATAAGGCATTTAAAAAATTCGGTAATATCAGAAGAGCGGTTTTATGCGACCCTTCCGAAAAAATGCTTGAAACGGCAGAAAAGAAACTTGCGGAACACAATGTTGAATACAGACAGTGTTTTTCACATGAACTTGACTATATAGGCGAGTTTGATGTTGTGACGGCAATTCAATGTCATCACTATTATTCGGACATGGAACAGAAGAAAATGGCGGTTTCAAAGTGTTATGAGAGCCTTAAAGACAACGGAATATATATAACATTTGAGAATACAGCTCCGTTTACCGAAACAGGCAAAAATATATTGCTGAGAAGGCTTGAGAAATACGGTCTGGCACATGGCAGGGAAGAAGCGGAAGTTAAAAATCATTCGGAGCGTTACGGAACGGAATTTTTCCCTATAACCGTTGAACAACAACTTGAAATGCTCAGAAACTGCGGTTTCAGAACGGCGGAAGTATTCTGGCTTTCATATATGCAGGCAGGATTTTACGCTATAAAATAAAATTATGCGTTTAATTCAGATTTTTCTTATTAATTTTTGTGCATAAGTACTATGACGAAATTCATAAAAATATGTTATAATATATACAGAGGCAAAAAACAAAGAAAAATAAGGAGGAATCTGAAATGAACTTGGAAGCAGGACAGAATGTTGTTTATGGAACTTCCGGTGTGTGCAGGGTTGACGGAATCGAAGTGAAAAGCTTTGACGGTATTCACAAGAACAAGTATTGCAAGCTTATACCTTTAGGTTCGGGAAACTCTGCTTATTACATACCGGTTGACACAGTTGAACAGAAGTTAAGGTCACTTTTCACAAAAGAGCAGGTTTATGACATTATAGACCATATTCCTGAGGAAAAACAGGAATGGTGTACCGACAAGAACAGAAGAAAAGTAATATTCAGTGAAACAATCAAGAGTGAAGATTACAGCAAAATCATTTCTATGATTATGTTACTGTATGCACACAAGAAAATCGGAAAACGACTTTCACCTACTGACGAAAAGGTCATGCAGACTGCCGAAAATATGGTTTATAAGGAATTTGCAACGGTGCTTGAAATCGGAGTAAATGAAGTTGCGGATTTCATAAAGAACAGAATAAGTTTGAGAGGTTAACAGTGAACATATTCCCGCACGGCATAATAAAATAATACAGTAATACTATTTTTTATCGTGGGGGAAAGATATGAACGGCAATGAACTTTCGGCGGAAACGCTTGAACAGCTTGAGGTACTGGAACAATCAAAATTTTTTACATGGGTGCTTGTTGCAGGAATACTGCTTTCTATAGGCAATATTGAATTACAGGAGCAGGAACTTGTGACGGGTGTTCAGAATGAAGAAATTTTCCCGAGGCGTATGACGGGAAATGTTCTTACATTCGTAGCGATACTGTATTTTTATAATCTTGCGGAAAAGGGGCTTGATGAAAGTGTTTCGTCAAAGATGAGCTATTCCGTAAGTTTTTTAAGCCTGCTTGCCTTTATAATAGGCGTTGGGAATACCCTCGGAAGTCAGATAAATAATTCAGAAAATCTTATATCTCAGGATATAGATGAAATTTTCTGAGAATATATTATTAAAATTACTGCTGAGAAACCGGCAGTAATTTTTTTTGAAAAAATTTAAAAAGGTTTGTAGTAGTTTTATAAGGTTAATTCGTTTTATACACAGAGGAGGAACAAAAGACAGGAGATAAATTCAGAAAGTCACTCATTGTATAATAGAACAGCTTTTGAAATCACAGAAAAATTTTTTTTCAGAAATCAAAAAAATTCTGTAGTAGTTTTATCGGTTTCATTCGTTTTATATATAAAGGAGGAACAAAGATACGGAAAAGGGGGATAACTTATGTGGTCAGAAACTTATTCTGATGAAATTGAAGATACCGGACAAACAGGAGAAAACGATAAAACAGAGCTGTTTAAAGAGAGATATAAATTATACAGTGATTTGGTTTATAAAATCTGCATTGTAAGACTTGCAAATAAAGAGAATGCAGAAGATGCGATGCAGAATGTTTTTATGAAACTTTTTGACAAGTCTCCTCAATTTAAAAGTGAACAAGAAGAAAAGGCATGGATAATCAGGGTTTCAATTAATATGTGTAAGGACTTTCAGAAATCTTTCTGGCAGAGAAACACTGTAAGTATTGATGACATTCAGGAAATCGCCGTTGATACAGATATAGAGAACAGACAACGGCTTATAGATATATTCAGATTGTCACCGAAATATCGAACAGTCTTACAGCTTTACTATTACGAAGGATATTCAGAAAAAGAGATAGCGGATATTCTTCACATAGCCGAAAAAAGCGTAGCAATGCAACTTTACAGAGCCAGAAAGAAATTGAAAATTGAAATGGAGGTATCAGAATATGAAAAATGAAAGAGATGAGATATATAAAGCTTTCAGTTCTATATCGCCTGTTGATGAAGAAAGAAAGAGAGAAATCCTTAACCACGTTCTGAATGGAAGGAGAGAAAAGACTATGAAATTTAATTATATAAGAATAGCAGTTCCGGCACTTGTTGCCCTCCTTATATGCATAAATATAGCGATTGTAAAGAACAGTCCCGATATTGTGCCGTCAGCAAGTTATTCAGAAAGTGAAAGTCAGTTTGATACAGAAACAAACAAGGCTGATGAAAGTATTTTAACGAGTGAAGAAACAAAAGCTACAAAAGAAACTACGGCAACAGCTACAGCAACAAAAGCTACAACCGTTACACAGCAGACAACAACAAAACAGAGTACAGTAACCAATGGCACAACAGCAACTAAAAAGAATATACAACAGAATGTTAATACCCAGCAGACAACAGAAGAAAATATTCCGGAAACTACACAGGAAACAGAACCGGATTTCACGGAACAGATTGACACAGAAACACCACAACAGACAGAACCGGAACAGGACACAGGTTCATGGCTTCCGCCGATATCGTCCGAGGCAAGAAATGTATTTGAAAAGGCTTACGATATTTATTATCAGATTGGAGTTGGCAATCAGCTTCTTTCATCAGAGCCTACAGAAATTGACGGTCAGATATGGTATGAAGTCACAGACAGCCGTTTCAGGAACATGAACGATTTCAAAACATACCTTTCAGGACTTTTCTCATCGGAATGGCTTGATACATGGGGCATCTGGGATGAATATATGGATTATAACGGCAAATTATATTCCACAGGCGGCGGCAAGAGCGATAATATGGCTTACAGAGGTCATACATTTCAGATAATCAGCGAAAGCGACAGCAAGATTGAATTTAACGCAACGATTTACTGCAACGACAACATGGAGGATTCAAAACCATATTTTTACACCACACCTTCAAATCCTCAGGATTATTATACATTTGACAGATACTTCAGAATGGTTAAGGAAAACGGCGTATGGGTCGTTGATTGGATGCAACCGCTGTTCTGATAATTTAAAATACTCCTTATCCCAGGGGAAGCCACTTTTCAGAAAGTGGCTTCCCCTTATTTTTTTGTAAAACTATTGACACAAATTTTTTTTTATGTTATTCTTATATAAGTGTAAAATTTTTTTAAAAGGAGAGAGTATCTTAATGAAAAAGACATTGAAATATGTCATTCTTGTATTTTCAATCATTGTTTACATGATATTGTCAGTGATTCAAGGACGTGGAGTTCTTCCATCATACATGAATGGCGTTACCGCACAGATTCAAACACTTCTCATTATTCTTATGACTGTCAAAGTTGGTAAAAAAGGTTTTATTGCGTCACTTATAGTAAGTGCATTTTCATTTATTTCAGTAGTGATGGGACTTATGCACAGTGGCAATATGGCATCTTTACCTGGTGCGTTTATTGCAATTGTAACAATGATTATGTCATATATAATTTACAATTACGGTTCAAAGCTTGAGTCTGCAAATGAAGAACTTCAGAACAGTATTGATGAGATTAATGGAAAGAACAAAGAACTTATCGAAAAGGATAAAAAGCTTACATATCTCGCATATAATGACATTCTTACAGGACTTCCGAACAGACACAGTTTGATTGAAACTATGGAAAAGAAAATCAGTGATAACCCAAGAAATTCATTTGTACTTCTCAATATGGCGATTGATAATTTCAGAGAAATCAATGATGTTCTCGGACATAATGCAGGCGATGAAACAATATATACATTTGCACAGAGAATTAAAAAGGCTTGTGATGATAAATGTTTTGTGGCAACGCTCAGCGGTCATGAATTTGCAGTAGTGATTGACGGCGACCTTGAAAAAGATGCAGTAAATGCCCTTGTGGAAAAGATAAGACAGGAAGTAAATCAGCCGTTTAACCTTATGGGAACAACGATACAGAAAACTATGAGTTACGGTGCTGTAAAGTATCCTACCGATACATTCAATACAGACGAGCTTATCAAGAAGTCAACAGGAGCTTTGGACTTTGCAAAAACTCTCGGAGGCAATATGCTTTACTTATATGAGAACAACAGCAAAACAAATTCACAGAACATAAAGAGCATACAGTTGAATAATTAAAATATTATAAATAAAAAGGTAACATAAATTTTATGTTACCTTTTTTAGTGGGGATATAAATATGGAAAGAAAATGTTTTTTTGCGGTTTGTAATATCGAAAGTTTGAGTGAAGATTTGTATGAGAAATTTTATTCCTTGTGTTCACAACAGCGTAAACATAAAACAGACCGTTTCAAATTTGAGAAAGACAGGAAGTTATCAGTGATGGCGTTTGTCATTTTAAGATATATGCTTTATAAGGAATATGGATTTTCGGATATACCGGAATTTCAGTATGAAGAACATAAGAAGCCTATACTTGAGAATAATCAGAAAATCAAATTTAACTTCTCACACTGTAAAGATACGGTAGCGTGTGCAGTTTCGGATTATTGTGTAGGGGTAGATGTTCAAGATATTATAACGGAGAAAGAATTGTTTGATAATATTCTCCTGGCAGAGAAAGAAAAAGAGGCAGTCAAAAATTCCGAAAATCCATGTTCGGAGTTTATCCGCTTCTGGACGCTTAAAGAGAGTTTCGTCAAGAACACAGGTATGGGAATAGGACGAAAGCTTGCAGAAAGTGACTTTTCAGAATACGGACTGAAATTCAAAGCATATGAAAAGTTTTTCCTTACGAAAAGATTCGGAAATACATGGGCTTCCTGCTGTAGCGATATTGAAAATATCGAATACAAGATTGTTACGTTGGAGGAGATTTTAAAGTCGGTAGATAATTTTAAGTAACTACTTACGCAAGTCGGGTTTCCTTATTGTAGATTTCGATGGAAATTTTAATTTTCCCATGGGTGCGGGCAAGGCAGTTTTCAACTGCCTTGCCCGCAATTTTTTCCCATACACAAGTTAAACCATTCTGTTCAAGTATCTGCACAGATTGAGAAATATTTTTGCAGTCATAGAGCGATTGAATAATTTCCCTTGAAGCACCGGACAATGCCGAATGTGTACAGATAATTTCGTTTTTACAGTCTGCAATGTGGCTGTGAGTGTTCATTATGTTTCCTGCAAGTTTTATAAGTTTACCAGCCTGCCCGAAAATCAGAATACTTTCAAATCCCAGTTTTTCGGCTTCATCGAGCATATAACCGATGTAATTGTTAATTTGTATTACACAAGTTTCTTTGGGATGTACTTTTAAAAGCAGTTGTTCAGCAGAGTGAGCAGGCACGAAAGCAATGTGTCTGTGACCCTGTTTGTAACGCATGGAAAGTTCAAGCAAAAGACTGTCTTTAAGGGCTTGTTCGTTCAGAGGTTTGACAATTCCAGTAGTTCCGAGAATGGAAATTCCGCCGACTATCCCAAGCCTGCCATTAAAAGTATTTTTCGCAAGTTCTTCGCCATCGGGTATGGAAATAGTTATTGTGGCTGAACGGTTTCCGATTAATTTCCTGACTTCCTGAGTAATCATTTTTCGGGGAACGGGGTTTATGGCAGGCTGACCCTTTGGGATTTTCAAACCGTCTTCGGTTATAATCCCTACACCTTTACCGCCCTTGAAAAAGATTTCCCCGTCAGTGTCGGAAATCTGAACATCAGCGGTTACAAGACAGCCATTTGTTACATCAATATCATCTCCGCTGTCCTTGACTATTCCGCAAATACCGTTTTCGAGGGCAACAACGGGAAGCCTTAATCTTTTACCTGCGGGAACGGTAAATTCCACCACTTCAGGATATTCGCCGTGAATATGCCAGTAAGCAGATGCAATTGAAGCACCTGTTGCACAAGAACCTGTTGTAAAACCTTCACGCATTTTCCCTGTACTCCAGAGCTTCAAGCAGAATTGCATTTACGATTGAAGCACAAATATTGCTACCGCCTTTTCTTCCGTCAGCGATTATATAAGAGCAACCGCAAGTTTTAAAAAATTCCTTTGCCTCGACAACATTCACGAAACCAACGGGAACGCCGATTACAAGTGCAGGATTTATGGCATTTTCCTTTATAAGTTCCCCAAGCCTTATAAGAGCGGTCGGGGCATTTCCTATGGCGAAAATTCTGTTTGCGGGATTTTTTACAGCGTGTTCCAT
>URWK01000024.1 GCA_900551505.1 uncultured Ruminococcus sp.
AGAAATTATTGTTACTTATTAATAGCAGGACTATTTCCTTTGGCAGATTACTATAAAGATAGAGCAAGAAGTTATAAGAAAGTTAATCTTACTAAGATAGATAAATTTATGGTTATCATTGTAACTTGTTTCTACTTAATAATCATTTGTAATATAGTAGTAATAAAACCAGATAAACATCCACTAGAAAAAGTAGTTAACTATCTTGATAGTCATACTACTAAAGATGTTTTACTATATAATGATTTTAATGAAGGAAGTTACTTAGAATTTAATGTTTATAAAACTTATATAGATCCACGACCAGAAATATTTTTGAAAAGTATTAATAGACAAGAAGATATCTTAAAAGAATACTATAATTTGCAAACAGGTAATTTAAAAATAAAAGACTTTTTAGCCAAATATAAATTTACCTATCTAGTACTATCTGATAGTGATGTAATGTTCTATAAAGAAGAAGAACTTATTGACTATAAATTAGTATACAGTGAGAAAAACTATAAAATTTATATACGAAAATAATTTTTCTTGATATTGACGGAACAATTATCGATGAAAAAACACACGAAATAAGCAATTCAAACATCAACGCAATCAAAACCGCAAAGAAAAACGGTCACAAGATATTTATAAATACGGGGCGTGTTTTCTGCAATGTGAATGAAGATATAAGAAGCATGAATTTTGACGGATATATTTGCGGTTGCGGTACTGAAATAATCATAAACAATAAGACAGTCTTTCACAACAAATTTGACAATGAAGTCTATACCAAAATGAAATTTCTGGTTGAAGAATGCCGCATGAATGCTCTTTATGAAGCAAGTGATTCAATGTATTTTGGAGAACAGAGTTTTGAAAGTGACGATTTCAGAAGGCTTACAGAAGTTTTCTTAAAGCAGGGCAAAAATGTTTCAAGAAAAAGTTCCGATGAAGATTTTCACTTTGACAAGTTCGTTGCATGGTATAACGATAAAAAAAGTAATATTGTAAAATTTAAAGACGACTTAAAAAAATTAGGATTTGAATTTATAGACCGTGGTGGTGATATATCCGATATGTGTTGTGAACTTGTGCCGGAAAACTGTTCAAAGGCAACAGGTTGTAAATATGCAATGGATTACTTCGGGATAGATAAGGGCGACAGTTTTGCAATCGGTGACAGCCTTAACGACTTGCCTATGCTTGAAGCCGTAGGAACAGGGATTGCAATGGGAAACGGAGAACCGCTTTTCAGGTACGCCGACTACATTACCGCACGCATAGAAGATGACGGAATTGAAAAGGCTTTCAGAAATTTCGGGATAATCTGACAATAATAAAAAACCCGAAACCCCCTTACTACATCAGTAGCAAGGGGGTTTCGGGTTTTATGGTAATTTAAGGGGAGTGTCTTGTATAATTATCAGAGGTTCGTATATCCCATAAGGTATTTGTCAACTTCTTTTGCGGCTTCTCTGCCTTCACGGATAGCCCATACTACAAGTGATTGTCCTCTGTGCATATCTCCGGCAACAAAAACCTTGTCAACAGATGTCTTATAAGAACCTTCTTCGGTCTTTACATTTGTTCTTGGATTAAGTTCAACATTGAAAGCGTCTGTAACATATTTCTGTGAACCGAGGAATCCTGCGGCGATAAGTACAAGTTCAGCGTCAAGTATCTGTTCACTGCCTTCAACTTCCTTCATCTCATTCCTGCCTGTTTCCGGATTCTTGACAAATTGAAGCTTAACGGTTTTTACACCGCAAAGATTGCCGTTTGCATCCTTGAGAAATTCTTTTACAGTGGTCTGATAAATTCTCGGGTCATGTCCGAACATTGCAATAGCTTCTTCCTGACCGTAGTCTGTCTTGCAGACTCTCGGCCACTCAGGCCAGGGGTTACTGTCTGTTCTTTCATCAGGAAGTTTCGGCATCATTTCAAGCTGTGTAACTGACTTACAGCCATGACGGATTGAAGTTCCCACACAGTCATTTCCTGTATCGCCACCGCCGATTACTACAACATTCTTACCCTCAGCGGAAATATACGCCTTGTCTTCAAAGTTTGAATTAAGCAGGCTCTTTGTGGTGGATTTCAGAAAGTCAACCGCAAAGTATATTCCGTTCGCATCACGACCGGGAGCATTTATATCTCTCGGGTTTGAAGCTCCGCACGCAAGAACTACCGCATCATACTTTTTGAGAAGTGTGGCAGGTTTAACCCTCTTTCCGACATTCGCATTTGTTTCAAACTTTATGCCCTCGGCTTCCATAAGCTTTACTCGTCTTTCAACGATTTCCTTTTCAAGCTTCATGTTAGGAATGCCGTACATAAGAAGTCCGCCTACTCTGTCTTCACGTTCGTATACTGTTACAAGATGACCTCTCTTATTAAGTTGTGCCGCAACCGCAAGTCCTGACGGACCTGAACCGATAACCGCTACAGTCTTGCCTGTACGGATTGACGGCGGTTTCGGGGACATCATACCTGTTTCAAAGGCGTGTTCGATAATAGCGTGTTCATTTTCCTTGCTTGCTACAGGGTTTCCGTTAAGACCACAGGTACAAGCCGCTTCACACAATGCAGGACAAACTCTTGATGTAAATTCAGGGAAAGAGTTTGTAAGCAGAAGTCTTCTTACAGCTTCGTCCCACTGATTATTGTAGATAAGGTCATTCCATTCCGGTACAAGATTATTCAGAGGGCAACCGCTGAACATTCCCATAAGTTTCTTGCCTGACTGACAGAACGGTACTCCGCAGTCCATACATCTTGCAGCCTGTTTTTCCTGCTGTTCCTTTGAAAGCGGGATATGAAATTCATTAAAATCTTTTATTCTTTCGAGAGGCGGAACGCATTTTCCGACCTTACGTTCATAATCTAAAAATCCTGATGGTTTTCCCATGACTTCTTACCCTCACTTTCTCTTGTTTGCGTAGAACGCTTCAATCTGTGCCTGCTCACTGCTCATGCCCTTTTCTTCCATTTCGAGAATTGTCTGACGCATACGGGCATAATCATAAGGAAGTATCTTTTTGAATTTCGGCAGGTATTCGCTGAAGTTTTCAAGGATTTCCTTACCTCTTTCAGAATCTGTACGTCTTACATGTTCTTCGATAAGTCCCTTTAATTCAAATACATCGTACTTTTCAGTAACCGCACTGAATGAAACGAGTTCCTTGTTAAGTCTGGTGTACAAATCCTTGTCTTCGTCAAGCACATACGCAATACCGCCACTCATACCGGCTGCAAAGTTTTTACCTGTTTTACCGAGTACAACAACTCTGCCACCCGTCATGTATTCGCAACCGTGGTCGCCTACGCCTTCAACAACTGCAACCGCACCTGAATTTCTTACACAGAATCTTTCGCCCGCTACACCGTTGATGAATGCCTTACCGCTTGTAGCACCGTAAAGGGCAACGTTACCGATAATAATGTTTTCTTCCGGTTTGAATTTCGATTTCTTAGGCGGGTAAACAATAAGTGTACCGCCTGAAAGTCCCTTGCCGAAATAGTCGTTGCTGTCGCCTACAAGTTCAAGTGTAAGTCCCTTAGGAATGAATGCTCCGAAACTCTGTCCGCCACTGCCGTCACACTTTACTGTGAAAGTATCTTCCGGAAGTGTGTCGCCGTGAAGTTTTGTGATTTCAGAACCGAATATAGTACCGACTGTTCTGTCTGTATTGCTTACTTCGATTTCAATAGTCTTCTTCGTTCCGGTCTGGAGAGCCTGAGCCATTCTTCTGAGAATTACCTTTTCGTCAATTGTATTCTGGAGTTTGAAGTCATAAACATCTTTCGGGTCAAAAGTTCTCTTAACATCCTGATTTACATAAGGATTGTTGAGAATTTTGGACATATCAATCTTTGACTGTTTTGAACCGTCTTCAAATTCTTTCATCCTGAGCAGGTCTGAACGTCCTACAAGTTCGTTAACTGTTCTCACGCCAAGTCTTGCCATATATTCTCTGAGTTCCTGAGCGATGAAATGCATGAAGTTTACGATATATTCAGGCTTGCCTCTGAAACGCTTTCTGAGTTCAGGGTTCTGTGTCGCAATACCTACAGGACAAGTATCAAGGTTACATACTCTCATCATTACACAACCCATTGTTACAAGCGGAGCTGTTGCAAAGCCGAATTCTTCCGCACCGAGAAGTGCCGCAATTACTACGTCACGACCTGTCATAAGTTTTCCGTCTGTTTCGATTACAACCTTTGAACGAAGTCCGTTCATTATAAGTGTCTGGTGAGTTTCTGCAAGTCCGAGTTCCCACGGCAGACCTGCATTGTAAATTGAGTTTCTCGGAGCTGCACCCGTACCGCCGTCAAAACCTGATACGAGAATTACGCCTGCTCCCGCCTTGGCAACACCTGCCGCAACAGTTCCTACACCTGCTTCCGAAACAAGCTTTACTGAAATTCTTGCATTCTTGTTTGCGTTTTTAAGGTCATAGATAAGTTGTGCAAGGTCTTCAATCGAATATATATCGTGGTGAGGCGGTGGTGAAATAAGTCCTACACCCGGAGTTGAATGTCTTGTTTTAGCAATCCATGGGTAAACCTTACCTGCCGGAAGCTGACCGCCTTCACCCGGCTTAGCACCCTGAGCCATCTTTATTTGAATTTCCCTGGCACTTACAAGGTATCTTGAAGTTACGCCGAAACGACCCGAAGCAACTTGCTTAATAGCTGAACATCTGTTCTTTCCGTCCGCACCTACTGTAAGTCTTTCAAGGCTTTCACCGCCTTCACCGCTGTTTGACTTACCGCCAATCATGTTCATAGCGATTGCCATTGTTTCGTGTGCTTCCTTGGAAATAGAACCGTATGACATAGCACCTGTTTTAAATCTCTTTACTATGCTTTCAACAGGTTCTACTTCGTCAATCGGAATACCGCCGTCTTCAGGGAAATTAAAATCAAGCAGACTTCTGAGATTCATGTTTCTGTCTTCGTCCGTGAGAACCTTTGAATATTCCTTGAAAAGCTGATAATCATTTCTTCTTGTGGCTTCCTGTAAGAGATGAATTGTTTCAGGAGTGTAAAGGTGTTCTTCCTTACCGCTTCTGAGCTTGTGACTGCCGACACTTTCGACTTCGCAATCCGTATCAAGTCCAAGTGGGTCGAAAGCACTTGAATGGAGGGCTTCCACTCTCTGTCTGATGTCTTCAAGAGTGATACCGCCGATTCTGCTTACAGTGCCTGTGAAGTATTTATCAATAACTTCCTGACTTACGCCCATAGCTTCAAAAATCTTTGAGCCGAGGTAAGACTGAATTGTTGAAATACCCATCTTTGAAGCAATCTTTGTAATGCCCTTGAGTACGGATTTGTTATAATCGTATTCAGCTGCGTAATAGTCCTTGTCAAGCACACCTGTATCAATCAAATCTCTGATTGTATCAAGTGCAAGATAAGGGTTAATCGCACAAGCACCGTAACCAAGCAATGTTGCAAAATGATGAACTTCTCTCGGTTCTGCCGACTCAACAACAATTGATACCGATGTTCTTTTTTTGGTGTATACGAGATGCTGTTGAAGTGCCGCTACAGCAAGAAGTGACGGAATCGGCACATGGTATTCGTCCATATCCCTGTCGGAAAGTACAAGGATATTTGCACCGTCCCTGTGAGCCTTGTCAGCCTGAATAAACAGATGCTGAATAGCCTTGTCAAGTGAAGTATTCTTATAATAAGTAATCGGAATAACTTCAACCTTAAAGCCCGGAACATTCATATACTTGATTTTAAGCATATCATTGTTTGTAAGTATCGGGTGTTCAATTTTCAGCATATGGCAGTTTTCAGCCTTTTCTTCAAGGAGATTACCGTCATCGCCGATATATATGCTTGAAGATGTTACAATTTCTTCACGGATAGCGTCAAAAGGTGGGTTTGTAACCTGTGCGAAAAGCTGTTTGAAGTAATTAAACAGCGGAGGATTTTTCTTTGAGAGCGGAGGAAGCGTAATATCCGCACCCATTGCCGCTACAGGTTCTGCACCGTTCTTAGCCATCGGGAGAATACTTGTTCTGATGTCTTCATAAGAGTAGCCAAATGCCTTCTGGAACTTTGTAAGTTCTTCATGTGTCGGGTGTTCGATTCTCTTATTCGGAATGTGAAGGTCGCTGAGATGTACAAGGTTTGTATCAAGCCATTCACCATAAGGCTGACGTGATGCATAATATTCCTTAAGTTCATCATCATCAATAATTCTTCCCTTCACCGTATCAACGAGAAGCATTTTGCCCGGACGAAGACGTTCTTTCCTGACAATCTTTTCTGTAGGCACGTCCATAACGCCTACTTCAGAAGAAAGAATAAGTGTATCGTCAGAAGTGATATAGTAACGTGACGGACGCAAACCGTTTCTGTCGAGAATTGCACCCATAATATCACCGTCTGAGAAAAGAATTGAAGCAGGGCCGTCCCATGGTTCCATCATAGTTGCGTAATACTGATAGAAATCTTTCTTAGCCTTACTCATGGTCTTGTTGTTTGCCCACGGTTCAGGAATTGTAATCATTACTGCAAGCGGGAGAGGCATTCCGCCCATTACCATAAATTCAAGTGCATTATCAAGTCTTGCGGAGTCTGAACCGTTCGGTTCGATAATCGGAAGAACCTTGTGCATATCTTTTTCGAGAATTTCACTTGAAACGGTTTCTTCTCTTGCAAGCATTCTGTCGGCGTTACCTGTAATAGTGTTGATTTCACCATTGTGAACGATAAATCTGTTCGGGTGAGCTTTCTGCCAGCTTGGATTTGTGTTTGTACTGAAACGTGAATGTACTGTAGCAATTGCAGAATCGAAATCTTCACTCTGGAGGTCAAAGAAAAATTTGCGAAGTTCTTTTACAAGGAACATACCTTTATATACGATTGTTCTGCTCGAAAGAGAAACAACATAAGTATTTTCGTTGGTCTGTTCAAAAACTCTCCTTGCAACATAAAGCTTTCTGTCAAAGTCAATGCCCTTTTCAACATCTTTCGGACGCTTGATAAAAGCCTGAAGAATGTAAGGCATACTGTCAAAAGCTTTCTGTCCGAGAACGGAAGGGTCTGTCGGAACTTCTCTCCAGCCGAGGAATTCCATGCCTTCTTTTTCAACGATGATTTCAAAAAGTTTCTTAGCCTGATTGCGTTTCAGTTCGTCTTGTGGGAAGAAAAACATACCTACACCGTAGTCACGTTCTCCGCCAATATCTATGCCGAGTTTTTCTGCTTCCTTTGAGAAAAAGTTGTGTGAAATCTGTACGAGGATACCAACACCGTCACCGGTCTTGCCTTCACCGTCTTTACCTGCTCTGTGTTCGAGGCTTTCTACAATTCTCAAAGCACTTTCAACGACTGCTCTTGATTTAATACCCTTGATATTAACTACAGAACCTATACCACAGTTATCGTGTTCAAACCTTGGGTCATAAAGTCCCTGTTTTTCAAAAGGGTTTTGATTTTTAAAATTGTCCATGTAGTCACTCCCTAAAATACCATACTTGTTTTTATTACCTGATACGCACAGGAACGCCGAAAATAATTCCGTAATTTCCCATGCCGAGCGATTAAAAAACGCCCGCTAAGATTTCACCGCAGATTTGCGATTTAATCTTCAGCGAGCGTCATTGCTCTTTTTCTGTTATGCTTATATAATACACTATAATTAAGTATTTGTCAATAGTAAATAACGAAAATTATTTAAAACCTGCAAATTTCTTAAAAAAACAAAGCCTTTTTCGGCAACTGTCACATATTTATGCAAGAAGTCAGCCGAGTTCCTGCAAATATTCAGATGATATATTGGAATAATCTTCATTATAAGCCTTGTTTCAGAGATTATAATACATGAAATTATGATTGTACTTAAAGCCATAATCAGTATAAAGCAACGTTCCCATATCGGAAGCCGTTATCTGAATTGTTCCGCAACCGTATGATTTTGCTTCCTGAACAACCTTGTCCAGCAATTTTTTTGCTATTCCCTGACGGCGATAGTCCTTGTCCGTGAACATACTTGAAAGCAAGCCTATTTTCCCTGTCGGGCAACTGTAATAAGGAGGTTTCTCCACAAATGACATACCGCTTGTGGCAATGATTTTGTCGCCGTCTGTCGCAATCCACGAAACAAATGTTCCGTCCTGAATATGCCTTTTATAGTAGTCTTCAAGGGCAGGTTTAAGGTTCACTGTTGCTTTCGCCCCTTCTTCCTGCAACTGATTAATTCTCATATCTATAAATGTACCGAGGTCTTCAAGGGTCAGTTTTCTGTATTCAACCATTAAAATCACACTTCCTTTATGTCTTGATGACGGTCTTCAATGCGTAAATGTGTAAGTTTCTGAAACTTCTCAATATCGTAGTTCGGAATAAGCAGACAATAACCGCCTTCTATATGTACTATATAATAGTGAGTAAAGTATGTCTTGAAACTGTTTGTTGTAACTTTATATTTTCTGTACTCCTCTGACGTGTAAGGTTCTTCTTTATTCCATTCAGGAAAGGAAGCCCGCTTGTTAGGGTCTTCTATATAGGTAAGCGAGGTAAGCGGAATTTCAATTCTCACATTTGAAGTTATGCAAAGACAACCATTTTCAATAAACACACTGCACAAATGATTGAGATGTGAGTACATCGGGAAATCCTTGTGTTTCTTAACTCCTTCCTTATCAACGGTGTACTGTTCAAGCAGAAATTCAATGTCTTCAATATTTTGAGGAATACCGAGTTCATGCTCTATTTTTTTATCTATATTTTCTATTGCTGACAGGAACTTATCTATTTCATCTTCATTTGATTCTGCATTATTTTCTATGTGAGATTTGGAATATTTGTTCAGGGCAAATAAGCACACCCACATCGCAATACAGATTATAACGGGAATAGCATAGTTTTGGGGAGAACGTACCATAAGTCTTATAAGAACACACGTAGTCAATGTTGCAAGTACATAAACAATATTTCTCATAATTTTTACAGATTTCGGAATGTCAATCTTGTTTATAATAGTTTTTTCTTTTTCATAAGTATCCCTGAAAAGTTGCATTGTTTTGGGAGAAATTCTTTTTGTTACGAACGGTTCATATTCAAAGCTTTCCATATCAGACGAACTGAAAAGATTAATCATATTTTGCCCCCCTTAATTCTGAAATCTTATCTGCTGTCCGGAGATAAGCGGGTAACAGAAAAGTTTATTGCTGTCAAGGTTTGTTTTATACATATCTACAGCAGAAATCTGTTGATTTTCGTAAGTTGTATAATAATATATACCTTTCGTGGCATTACCACATGAAGTGTAAAGAGTAATTTCATATTTTCCTGCTGTTACTTCACAACAACCTCTTTGTTGTTCGACAGAACCAAGAATGTGGAAGAATTGGCTTACGCTTTCGTTTTCGGTATCTTTAGAAACGGCATTTATCTTTACAAATGAAGCTCTTACAAAACGTGAGCAGGAAGACAAATCACCCGGAAGTCCTAAAGCCCCCATTCCACGACTATATTTACTTAACTTCAACTTATCAGAAAACAGATTTTCGGGTTGCCTTACCGACAGTCCCATATAATTGTTAAGCTGAAATAATTGTTGTTCAAACGGTGGATTGTTTGTAAGTACTCCGACAGGATTATCATAAATATGCATACCGTCTTTCATACATTCGACTGTAATAGATTTTTCAGAATCCGCTATAATCCAGTGAAGCGGTGAACATGGAAGTTCCTTACTGAAAGGCGTATCTGTGATATTTATCTCCGCAAGCATTTTTCTCACATCAGTTATATTTGCACATTGCCCTAAAATCAAAGGTATAAACTCAAACTGTGCAATATTTTTCTTATTCGCAAGAGGCTTTGAGTAAACGGCATTTCCAACAAAATTAAGCCCTGCCATTCCAAGTCCCTTTTCATTTATCGCATCATAATAAAGTGGATACCCATTAGCAACGTGTGCCATACCAATAATTGCAAAATGATTTTTGAGAATATCAGTATGCCGAAACTTAAACGGGTAGTTTCGGGGAGTTATGGTTATTTCATTGCCGTATGAAAATTCATAGTCAAGGGTTCTCCCAAAATAGAAATCTTTTGTCTTGTAAGTTACTGCTGTACACATTTTTTATCCTCCTGTTATTAAGACTTTATATAAGCAAAAAAATTATATCATACTTTAAGCAAAAAGTCAAAAACAGTTATATGTATTTATCAGTCTTTTCCGCCCATTTTAATTTCACTGCTTCCGGGAGCTCCGCCCAATTGTTCCGCAAACATCTTTGAAGCTACAGGGTCTTTGTTATATCTGTTCCTGCAAGCAGAATAACTGAATACAAGGTCGCCGTCCACAAGTACAAAATTCACCTGATATCTGTCCCATTTCTTGCGTGACTTGCAAGTTACATTCACCTTGTCCTTTGTATATTGTATTTCTTTACCCTGACGCAGGCGATAGCTGTCAAGGTAATCTTTTTTTATTATGTTATGGTCGGCTAAAATCTGAGCTATTTCTATATTCGATACTCGTATTTCGTCATCATCAATATATACATAACCATGGTCTTTCTGGTCGGGAGTATTTCTCAGGGATTTTCATAATTTATAATTACATCCGCCGAATTAAGCATAGCTTCTTCCTGAAGAATATTATAAATAGTACGAGCATTATAAACATCTGCTTTGTTTTTTGAAAGTTCAACATACTTTGTAATTGTAGGAATAAGAATTGCCGACAATACTCCTATAATTGCAATTACCACGATAAGTTCTACAAGTGTAAAACCTTTTAACTTCTTATTCCGGTTTAATTTCTCCATTCTATCACCTCATTTCCTGCAAACTCAAAATACAGCTTTCTTACAATATCATATATTTTTTATACTTAATTTGCTTTTAGTTTTATATATCTATTTTAGCATATTTTCAGTCATAGTGTAAAGATTTATATATCAATACTCTTAAAAAATTGTGTATTTCCCATATAATATTGAATATCATTTTCAGATAAAAATATTCTTTGTGAAACACTTGACATATGACACCGGTATATGGTACAATATTTTTTAAGTATAAGGGAGTAGTCAGCGTTTTCCCGGCGTAACAAGGTCAACATACTGAAGCTAATAAAACTTCTGGCTTTGTTTTAAATGATGAGACTTATCTGTTTGTAACGGCAGATAGAGTCTTTTTTTCTGCCGTAAAATCTTTAAAAATTACGGAGGAAGAGAAAATGGGTTTATGGGAACTTTTTTTAATCGGCGTTGGGCTTTCAATGGATGCTTTCGCAGTGTCGGTTTGCAAGGGGCTTTCGGTTCAGAAGCTGAAAGCAAAAAATATTCTTATTGTCGGTGCATATTTCGGAGGGTTTCAAGCTCTTATGCCTTTAATCGGTTACTTTGTCGGTTCAAGATTTGAAACACTGATTACATCAATTGACCACTGGATTGTTTTTATACTGCTTTCAATTATCGGCGTGAACATGATTAGAGAATCCAGGGAAGAAGAAAAACTTGATGACGATTTCGGCTTTAAGAAAATGATTTCACTCGCCGTTGCCACAAGTATTGATGCTTTGGCAGTAGGAATTTCATTTGCTTTCCTGCAAGTAAAAATTGTACCTGCTGTCTGTCTTATCGGAGCAACAACATTCATACTTTCCGCAATCGGAATAAAGGTCGGGAATGCTTTCGGTTTAAAGTACAAGTCTGCTTCCGAAGTTATCGGTGGTGTAATACTTATACTCATAGGAATAAAGATACTTATCGAACACCTGTTTTTCAAGTAATATTTAAAATCTTATAGCAGTCCGGGGGGCCCCCCCCCCGCCAAAACCACCCATCGCCCCCCCAGGATTGAAAAAAATTAAATTATTTGAATATTATAATAAAAAAAAAATAAATTGA
>URWK01000025.1 GCA_900551505.1 uncultured Ruminococcus sp.
ACCGCTATCGGCTATGGACACCACAATTTGTATGGGTGCGTCTGTTTCCGCTCTCCACGGCTTCAACAAAGCAAGAGGCAGAGAAGCCGAAAAGAAAACCGTTGCGGTTATCGGTGATTCAACTTTCATGCACAGCGGTATCACAGGACTTGTAAACATTGCTTACAACGCTACAAACTCAACCGTAATCATTCTTGACAACTCTATCACAGGTATGACCGGACACCAGCAGAACCCTACTACAGGTTTCAATCTCAAGGGCGACCCTGCTTCAAAAGTCTGTTTGGAAGACCTCTGTAAAGCTGTAGGCATTAAGAGAGTAAGAGTTACAGACCCTTATAAACTCGCAGAAACAGAACAGGTTATCAGAGAAGAACTCGAAGCAGAAGAACCTTCAGTTATTATTTCCCGCCGTCCTTGTGCTTTGCTCAAATATGTAAAGCATAAACCTGCTCTTAAAGTCGATACAGACAAGTGCAAATCCTGCAAAATGTGTCTTAAACTCGGCTGTCCTGCAATCAGTATGCAGAACGGAAAAGCACATATTGACCATACTCAGTGCGTAGGTTGTGGAATCTGTGAAGAACTCTGTAAGTTCAATGCAATCGGAGGTAATGAATAATTATGGAAACAAAATCAGTTATGATAGTCGGTGTCGGCGGTCAGGGCAGTTTGCTCGCTTCAAGACTTCTCGGTAATGTACTGCTCGCACAGGGCTTTGATGTAAAGGTAAGCGAAGTTCACGGAATGTCACAGCGTGGCGGTTCTGTTGTAACTTATGTAAAGTACGGCGACAAGGTTTATTCCCCTACAATCGAAAAGGGCGAAGCCGATATAATCATTTCTTTTGAACAGCTCGAATCTGCAAGATGGCTTTCTTACCTCAAAAAAGGCGGTCATCTCGTCACTTCTACACAACAGCTTGACCCTATGCCCGTTATCACAGGCGTTGCAAAGTATCCTGAAAATATCATCGAAAAACTCAAGGCTCTTGATGTCGATGTAATCGCCGTTGATGCTCTCGGACTTGCTGAACAGGCAGGCACTGCAAAGGCTTCAAACGTTGTACTTATGGGCGTTCTTTCCACAAAGATGGGTTTTGATGAAGATGTCTGGCAGAAAGCACTCGAACAGTGCGTACCTGCGAAGTTCCTCGAACTCAACAAGAAAGCTTTCGCTCTCGGCAGAGAAAACGCATAAAGGATTTTTAAAATGTACAATGATATTTTTTCCGCAATGTTCAGCTACTATTCCGGTGATATAAAGCGAATACAGCATTTTATAAAGGTTCATACTTTCGCAAAGCTCATAGGCGAAAACGAAAATATTTCACCCGAAACCCAAAATATTCTGGAAATTGCTTCTATCGTTCATGACATAGGCATAAAGAACAGTGAACTTAAATATCATTCAACAGCAGGGAAATATCAGGAAACGGAGGGTGGTTCGGAAGCTGAAAAACTTCTTTCCTCTCTCGGTTATCCCGATAATGTAACTGAACGTGTAAAATTCCTTGTTGAACATCATCACACTTATTCAAATATTGACGGCATAGACTGGCAGATACTCCTTGAAGCTGATTTCATCGTAAATGCCTGCGAAGACAACCTTTCAGAACAAACTATCAGAAAAGCCATGGAAAGATTTTTCCGCACAGATGCGGGAATTAATCTTCTCTGTACTGTTTTTGATATTCAATAAAAATCCAACAATAAAAGGAGGTAGTTTCCAATGCAGAAATATTGGAACGAGTCTATGGAGTGTGCGAAGCTTCACGAAATGAAAGCACTCCAGAGCTTCAGATTATCACAGACTATAAGACGTGTTTACGAAAATGTACCTTACTACAGGGACAGAATGGACAAAGCAGGCGTTAAACCCGATGACATTAAATCAGTAAATGACCTTTACAAACTGCCTTTCACTTTCAAACAGGATTTGCGTGATACTTATCCATACGGACTTTTCGCAGTACCTATGGAAGACGTTGTAAGAGTACACGCTTCTTCAGGCACTACAGGAAAACAAATTGTCGTAGGCTACACCAAAAAAGACCTTGGAACATGGTCAGAATGTTGTGCAAGAGCTTTAACCGCAGCAGGTGCTACTCCGAAAGACTTCATGCATATCTCATACGGTTACGGACTTTTCACAGGCGGTCTGGGACTTCACGGCGGTGCTGAAAAAGTTGGCATGACTGTTATACCTGTTTCCGTAGGCAACACAAAGCGTCAGATTAACATTATAAAGGATTTCGGTTCAACATATATATGCTGTACTCCGTCATATGCTCTTTTCCTTGCCGAAACAATGAAGGAAATGGGTATTACCAAAGACGATATTCACCTCAGAGGCGGTCTTTTCGGTGCTGAACCGTGGACAGAAGAAATGCGTAAGGAAATTGAGGATAAACTCGGACTTAAAGCATATGATATATATGGACTTACCGAAATCATCGGACCGGGCGTAGCTTTTGAATGCTGCGAACAAACAGGTATGCACATCAATGAAGACAACTTCATTCCGGAAATTATCGACCCTGATACAGGCGAAGTTCTTCCGGAAGGTTCTCAGGGCGAACTGGTATTTACCTGCATCACAAAGGAAGCTTTCCCGCTTATCCGTTACCGCACAAGAGATATCGGTATTCTCTCAAGAGAAAAATGTTCCTGCGGACGTACTCTTATAAAGATGAAGAAACCTGCCGGACGTTCCGATGATATGCTTATTATCCGTGGCGTAAATGTATTCCCGTCACAGATTGAAAGCGTTCTGCTCCAGCTTGGCAATACATCACCTTATTATCAGCTTATTGTTGACAGGGTTAACAATACCGACACACTTGAAATACAAGTTGAACTCTCTCCTGAAATGTTCTCCGACACTATAAAGAACATTGAAAAACAGGAACGTATTATAAAAGCAGCCGTTGAATCAACTCTTGGTATTGCTGCCAATATCAGACTTGTCGAGCCTAAGACTATTTCCCGTGTTGAAGGTAAGGCTGTAAGAGTTATTGACAAACGTAAACTTCACTGATTAACATAATTCTAATAAAGGAGGCTTTATTATGTTCATTAAACAGATTTCCATTTTCGTTGAAAACAAGCCGGGCAGACTCTCTGCCGTAACAAATATTCTCAAGGAAAACAATATTGATATAAGGGCTCTTTCAATTGCCGACACCCGTGATTTCGGCATTCTCAGACTTATCGTAAATGACCCTCAGAAAGCTTGCGAAGCCCTGAAAGATGCTGATTGCACTGTAACTCTCACTGATGTTATGGCAGTTGCCGTTGATGATACACCGGGCGGACTTGCCAAAATCATGGAATTGCTCTATGCAGGTCAGATAAGCGTTGAATATATGTATGCATTCATCAGCAAGACCGATAAGGAAGCTTTTGTTATCCTCCGTGTTGAAGACAACGATACTGCCGAAAAAATCTTTGCGGAAAACAATGTAAAACGCCTTACTCAGTCGGATATTGCGGAAATGTAATTAGCTATCCAAAAAAGTTCAACAATTTTTAATAAAAGCCCTTGACAACTCTCTTGTATTTTTGTATAATATATTAAAAGACATATCCCATTAAAACAAGGAGTTGATTACAATGGGCATTTTAGATGCTATTAATAATGTAAGCCGTGACCTTAACGAAAAGGCTAAGGATGTTTCGGAAACAAGTAACCTGAAACGTAAAATCCTTTATGAAGAAGAAAGAATCGTTGAAATCTTCGCCGACATCGGAAGAAAATATTACAAAAACCCGAATGAAGACCCTGCCGTTCTGAAAGTCCTCTGTGACGACATCGACACAAGAAGACGCAGAATTAAAAAGATGAAATTTGAGCTTAACACAATCCGTGGCTACAAGGTTTGCCCTAAGTGCGGAGCTGCTACAAATGACAAATTCCAGTTCTGCGGTACTTGCGGTGCAAGGCTTCCAAGTCCTGAAGATGACGATTTCGGTTCACTTGACGAAGGCGACTACTACACTGAAAACAGTGACGGCTTCTTTAAGGCTGACGTAAAGTAATTTAATACATAAAAATTATTCCCCTGCTCTTGAATAAGAACAGGGGATTTTTTTGTATAAATAAAATGACGTTACCCGAAGGCAACGTCAAATCATTCACATTTTCTTTCGGCAAAAATGCCTACGCTAAGTCGAGGTATCGCTGTGCAACCCTTCCCGAAAGCTCCACCAGACAACGCTCTTAGCACGCCCTCTTGATTTCATCGCTTCACAGAACCGCCACGACTGTTAAGTTTACGTCAGTTCTGACCGAAAACCAATGTTCTCTGAAAATAATATAACCTATCTCGCCGAAAATGTCAAGGGCATTTCAGAAAATTAACCGTTTAATTTTCCGCCCTTTGTGCCACGTCCGAGAGTTACGCCTGAGAGAATGTTTGTATCGAATGAGAAAGTAATGTTTTCTTTTTCACGCTGTCTTTTCATGGCGAAGTCTATCATCTTGTCGAGAAGTTGCATATACGGAGTTCCGAGAGGTTCCCAGAGATAGAACGAGAGTGAACCCGGAATTGTGTTGATTTCGTTAAGGTATATATTTCCGGTCTTTCTGTCAATCATGAAGTCTATTCTTGAAACGCCGTTACAGCCGAGTACCTGAAAGGCTTTTACTGCCATGGTTCTGATAGTATCACGCTGTTGTGAAGTGATGTCGGCAGGAATAATTCTTGTGGTACTTGCCATTCCCTTGCTTCCGCCACTCTTTGAACCGCCCTTAGCTCCACCCGGCATATATTTTTCCTTGAAGTCAAGTATTTCTCCACTGCTGAGAGGGTGTTCACATTCCGATGCGTAAGCTTCCGTTTCATCGCCGAGTACAGAACAGTTGATTTCTGTAAGTTCTTCAATCGCTGTTTCTACAAGGACTTTTGTGGCATACGCAAAAGCGGTTTCAAACGATTCTTCAAGTTCTTCCCTGTTCTTAGCCTTGCTGATACCGATACTTGAGCCAAGGTTTATAGGCTTTACAATTACAGGATAACCGAATTTCTTTTCGATTTTTTCAATTATCGGTTCTTTGTCGTCATTGTAATCCTTTGAAAGAACTCTTACGCAGTCAAGCACCGGAATATCATTGTCTTTAAGGACTGTTTTCATGACATACTTATCCATTCCGACCGCTGACGCAAGTACATCACAGCCGACATATGGAAGGTTAAGGGTTTGAAGATAACCTTGTAAACAGCCGTCTTCAACGTTTGTGCCGTGGACAATCGGGAATGCGACATCAATATTGTTGATTACACTCTTTCCGAAAGCCTTTATCGGGTACTTCACAATGTTCACCCTGTTTCCGTCATTAATCAGGACTACTCTGTCACTCTTTTTCAAAAGCTCCGGGATATTCTTGTAAGATTCGATTTTCCCAACGTCTTCGCCTGTGTACATTTCATTTTTCTTTGTTATGTAAATCGGGATTATTTCGTACTTTTCGGTATTCATCGCATAGATTGCCTGAACAGCCGAAATAACTGAAATTTCGTGTTCTGTACTGTTTCCGCCGAACAAAACGGCAAGTTTAATTTTCATATCAAAAACCACCTTCTATAAAATTATCAATAGTTATCCGGCAAGTCATTTTCAAGTAATATGACCTTTTTCCTGCCCTCTGAATCCAATGAGTTTACCTTGCCCATCGCTTCCATCAAAGCATCTGCCACAAAAATCTTATCTTCAGGATAACCCTTGTCAATCAGACCATTGTAAATACTTTGGGTCTGCTTTCTGCCGACCAGTGCGACAAAGTCGCAGACTTCCGCCATATTCTGACCGAACTGAAAATTATATTCATCCTGCTTATCGCCGAGTTCAACCATTCCCGGAGTTACAACTATCTTCATCATACCATGGAAAAGTTTCAGCGTTTCAAGAGCTACTTTAGTTCCGTTCGGATTTGAATTGTAGGCATCGTCAATTATTGCGGTTGTTCCTCTGTCAATAAGCTGTAATCTGTGCGGAACATTTTCGAGTTTTCTGACTTGTGGTTTAAGGTCTTTGAGAGAAATCCCCAGCTTATGTGAAACCGCAATAGCACCTACAATATTCAAAACATTGTGTCTGCCTATAAGCTTTGTGGTAAATTCTTCTGTTTCATCGGAATTTTTTATACGCACCTTGAAATTAGTTCCTTTTTCGCTTAATTTAAGGTCATAAGCCGAATATTCACTGTCATCATCAATTCCGTAATTTATCGCAGGCTTCGGATATGTATAATTCTTACTGTAGTCGGCAATATTCTTGTCATCGCCGTTGAGGAACAACATTCCGTCACTTCCGAGAGCGTCCGCAAGTTCAAATTTCGTTTTCTTTACATTGTCAAGAGTCTTGAAACTTTCGAGATGCTGAGGGCCTACAGATGTTATAATTCCGTGCTTCGGGTGAACAATATCGCAAATTTCCTTTATATCTCCGACATTCTTAGCACCCATTTCACAGATAAATATTTCGTGAGTTGCTTTAAGGCTTTCTCTGACAGTTCTTACTACACCGAGCGGAGTGTTGAAACTTTCAGGTGTCATAAGCACGCTGTACTTTGCCTTTAAGAGTGTGTTAAGGTAAAATTTAACGCTTGTTTTTCCGTAACTTCCCGTAACTCCTATTACAGTCAGATTCGGAGCATTTTTAAGCATATCTTTTGCTTCATTTATAAAGCCGTTATTTATTCCCTGCTCAACTGGCTTGTTAATCATGTTTGCGAGCAACAGAATCATCGGCGTAAATGCACACACAAGGTCAAGCAATGCAAACGAACAAGTTTTATCTTTTATCATACAAGCACCGATTATTGTAATAAGTGCTAGCACTCCGAGAGTTACAAACATTCTCTTTACCCTGTTCGTGTACACAAGCGGTTTCTTTGCCTTTTTGTTAGGTTTGTTAACCAGTGCCGAAATAATCAGTGTCAGGGCTGAAAGTATAAATCCCACTATGGAATTTGAAATCAGCGAAATTCCCGCAATGATTATCAGCAGTAATGACGGTATAAGCCTGCCCTTGTTTTGTGAAAGCCATTTCATTTGCACATTGGGCTTATATGAATTGAGCTGGAACATATGCATATTGAAATTCGCAGTCAGGGCAAATGCAACTAAGAAAAAAATTATCAGAAGTATTAAAAAGACTGTTTCCATATATTCTCCTTATCATAAGTCTATTTTCAGAAAGGATGCTATTACACGGTTGAAGGTGTACATCTGGTCAATAAATGAGTAGTGACCTGCTTCAAGTTCAACAATACCCGAATTTTTAATCAGTTTATTCATAAGCCTTCCGTCTTCAATAGGGGTTGCCGTGTCGTTTTTACCCCATATCAGCAAGGTGTTTTGTGTGATATTCGGAATAAGGTCTGTCAAATCTTCATTTACAACTTTGACCAGAGTCTGACGCATTATCGGAGTTGCACTGTTATAATCTGCTGAACCGTTTTTCTTTCTGAGGTTTTCGAGTGCTTCGGGGAAAAGCTTCTGAACAAAGCCGATTGACAGAAAGCCCTTGGAAATCTTATAAATTCTCAGTTTAACTTTCTGTTTGAAAGTTTTCTTAGGCTTTATTCCGGCAATGTCAACAAGTATAAGATTACCGACTTCAAACGGTAAATTCTTTCTGTTCACAAGCTTTATGATAACTCTGCCTCCGAATGAATGACCGAGATTCAATTACAAAATCAACATAATCATCAACTGTCCATGGTTCTTTTGGTTCTTCACTCTTTCCGAACCCGGGCATATCCATCGCATAGACGGTATACTTTTTTGAGATTACCTCAATCATCGAATTGAAAAGTGTAATGTTTGCTCCCCAGCCGTGAAGAAGTATTATTTTTTCTTCGCCTGTTCCCTCACAGATATAGTTTATATTCAGATTTTTTATATTTACACTGTGATTTTCTATCAAGTTCCACACACTCCGTTTTCCATTAATTAGAGTATTCTTGTGAACACTCCTGATTAATATTATATCACGTTCAATATCTCAATACAACCCTTTTAAAAGTTTTTAAGTAACAAAAAGGCGTACAAAGTACGCCGTAATTTTATTATTTTTTATGACTTTCTGAGATTAAGTGTTGCTTCGCTTTCGTGTCTGTTTGGTCTTGCCATAAGTGCATCTATCGAACGTTTAACATCGCCGTTTTCAAAGAGGACTTTGTAAAGCTGTTCTGTAATCGGCATATCAATATTTTCCTTTTGTCTGAGTTCCCAGGCAACTTTACAACACGAATAACCTTCAACCGTTCCTATTTGTTTAACCGCTTCCGCAGGGGCTACGCCTTTTCCGATAAGTATTCCTGCTCTTCTGTTTCTGCTGTGCATACTTGTACAAGTCACTATCAAATCGCCTATGCCTGTAAGTCCCGAAAATGTATTAAGGTCTGCTCCCATCGCAATCCCAAGTCTTGCAATTTCGCTTATACCTCTTGTCATCAATGCCGCCTTCGTATTGTCGCCACAACCCAGACCGTCACAGATACCGGCACAGAGAGCAATGATATTCTTCAATGCACCGCCAAGTTCACAACCGATTATGTCATCGTTAACGTAGATTCTGAAAAGTTTGTTGCAAAGAACATCCTGAACATAGTTTGCCGCATTCTTATCAAGCGAAGAAACAACTACAGTTGTCGGAATACCTCTTGCGACTTCCTCAGCGTGTGAAGGGCCTGAAAGAATTACTATCGGAGCATTTGTGATTTCCTCGCCGAGAACCTGACTCATACGCTTTAAAGAGCCGTCTTCAAGTCCTTTACCTGTATTCACCACAACCATCTTGTCTGTTATATAAGGTGCTGCCTGCTTTGCGACACTTCTTACAAATGCTGTCGGTATGCCAAAAATCACTATTTCACTTCCGTTAATGCAATTCATATCCGATGAAAGTTTTATAGTTTCCGGAATTTTCACACCCGGAAGTTTAACCTTGTGTTCTTTGTCCCTTTTAATTGTTTCAATTTCACTTTCAAATGCTGACCATACTGTCACATCATGTCCAAATTTATCCGCCATAATCGCAAGGCTTATGCCGAAACCACCCGAACCGAGTATTGTAATCTTTGCCATATGTCTTGTTTCTCCTTTTATTATTTTTTCTTTGCACTGTTGAATGAAAATTTATTCTCTGTACCGTTTTTCAGCCGCTCAATATTTGAACGATGCATATATATGAGAAGTATACTTGTACCTATTACAAGAACCGTGTGTAAAATAACCATATCCATCGACCAACCCCTTATAAAATACTGGGTCAGAAATGTGATTACTGGGTATGCAATGGCAGAAAGTATCGAACTGAGAGAAACATATTTTGTAATCGCCAGCATAAGAGCAAAGAACGGAATTACTATGCAGAACGTAAGCGGGTCTATTACAAGCAGGATTGACGCTGATACAAGTACGCCTTTCCCACCCTTGAAGCCGTAATATATCGGTAAAATATGCCCGATGATTGCACAAAACCCCGCTATATATCCGACAAATATTGTGCTGTGTTCCGCTCCGTAGCCGACACCCAGAAGATTGAAAATTCCACGGCTGATTATAACCGCTATAACTCCTTTCAACAAGTCCCCTATAAGCGTAAAGAGTGCCGCTTTTTTTCCGAAACACCTGAGTGTATTCGTAAGTCCTGCGTTCTTGCTTCCATAATTACGCACATCATCTTTGAAGAGAAGCCTTACAACAATTATCGCTGAATTGATACTTCCGAGCAGATAAGAAATTATTGCGGAAAGCAATAACGCAATTACCAGTTTTACCATAAATTTATAAACCGAAACAGCTTGCAGGGCTGAAACGGTTAATCACCTCTTTCCCTGACTATAAATCTTACCGGAGTTCCCTCAAGCCCGAAAGTTGAACGTATTTGATTTTCAATATATCGCTGATATGAGAAGTGGAACAATTCTGCCTTGTTTACGAATATAACGAAGGTCGGCGGATTTGTTGAAGGCTGTGTCATATAATAGATTTTAAGCCTCTTTCCCTTATCTGACGGAGGTTGAACCCTCGTTGTCGCATATGAAAGAACATCATTGAGCATACCTGTTGAAATTCTTATTGAATTCTGCTGATGAACAAAGTTTATCATCTCAAAGAGTTTTGGCACTCTCTGACCGGTCTTTGCGGAGATGAACACGAACGGAACATATGACATAAAGCTGAAATCATTTTGCAGTTTAGTCTTAAATTCTTCCATAGTCTTGTCCGTCTTGTCGATTGCGTCCCATTTATTAACTGCCACGATGGAAGCCTTGCCCTGCTCATGTGCGTAACCTGCGACTTTCGAGTCCTGTTCGGTAAATCCTACCTGTGCATCAATTACAATTACGCAAACATCCGCACGGTCTACCGCCATATAAGCCCTGAGAACACTGTATTTCTCAATGTTTTCAATGACTTTTGATTTTTTTCTTATACCTGCCGTGTCTATGAACACAAATTTTCCGTCTTCATTTTCGATAACGGTATCGGTCGCATCTCTTGTAGTTCCCGCAATATCAGAAACAATAACTCTTTCTTCTCCTGCGATTCTGTTAATCAGTGAAGACTTTCCGACATTTGGCTTTCCGATTACCGCAACTTTTACATATTCATCTGAATACTGTTCGGTTTCATCTTCCGGAAAATACTTGAATATCTCGTCAAGCAAGTCGCCTGTGCCGTGACCGTGTGTTGAAGAAATCGGGAACGGGTCGCCAAGTCCGAGGTTATAAAATTCGTATATTTCAAGCGGTGGTTCGCCGATATTGTCGCACTTATTGACCGCAAGGACAATAGGCTTTCCGCTTTTCTGAAGCATATCCGCAACCGCATAATCACTTGCGGTAACTCCGCAACGAATATCCGTAACCAACACAATTACGTCCGCTTTTTCAATAGCAATTTCCGCCTGTCTTCTCATCTGTGCGAGAATTACATCATCTGTATCCGGTTCAATACCGCCCGTGTCGACAATCATAAATTCTCTGTTACGCCATTCACATTTTGAGTAAATTCTGTCCCTCGTAACTCCCGGCGTATCTTCGACAATAGACAATCTCTGACCGATAAGTTTATTGAAAAGCGTGGATTTTCCGACATTTGGTCGCCCCACTACCGCTACTACTGGCAATGCCATAAAAAATTACCCCCTTTTTATTTCATGATTATATTATGCCATGTTTCCTGAAATTTTTCAAGTAAAACAAAAAAATAAGGGAAGATTAATTAAATCCTCCCCTGTATTACATCATCGGAATGTAAAATTATGCTTCTTTCTTGATAACTTCTACACCCTTGTAAAATCCGCAGTTCTTGCAAACCTTGTGTGGAGCCATGAGTTCACCACAATTTGTACATTTTGAGAATGTAGGAGTGTCAAGTTTCCATACTGCTGAACGTCTTTTATCACGTCTTGCCTTTGATACTTTATTCTTTGGTACAGCCATTTTTGCACCTCCTCTGTTTATTCGTTAATCATCATCTTTCGGACAGTCACATTGCGTTTCGTTAAGATTACAGCCACATTTCATGCAAAGCCCCTTGCAATCCTCTTTACAGAGGATTTTGGAAGGCAGTTCAAGCAGTAAATCAGAAACCGCTACTTCATTCATGTCCAGTGCATCGCCCTCACAGACTATATATTCATCGAAATCATCACTGTGAGTATTCAGCGACCTGACCAAGGTATGCGAAAAATCATAGTGAAAGTTTCTCGAAAAACTTTCCACACATCTGTCACACACAAGGTTCAGTGTAAACTCCGTTGAAAATGCCACTGTTACCACACCGGCACGGTTTTCTATATAACCTTTGACGGCTACAGGCGTTC
>URWK01000026.1 GCA_900551505.1 uncultured Ruminococcus sp.
TATTTAATATATTTTTAAATTATATTACTTTTTTTCTTTTTTTTTTTTTTTCCCCCCCCCCCCCCCCCCCCCCCCCCCCCCCCCTGAACAAAAATCGGGTACACATTCTTAAAAATGCATACCCGAAAATTTATATCATGTAAATCAGTTCAGGAAAATCAGCCCATTACTACTTCAACTGCGTGGTTCTTGCCATCGTTGAATACCGGGAGAACATTTCCTTCAACAGCCTTGCCGTCAACAGTTACAGCCTTAACGCCCTTGCAAACGTGGTCAGGGTTCTTAACTGTGATGTCATATGTTGCACCTCTGAACTGTCTTGTAGCTGTGAAGCCGTCCCATTCGTGCGGAATGCTCGGGTCAACTTTAAGACCGTCAAAGTCAGGCTGTACACCAAGGATGTACTGTGAAACAGCAACCATGTTCCATGCTGCTGTACCTGTAAGCCATGAGTTCTTGCCTTCGCCGAATCTGCTTGCGTCCTTACCTGCAATCATCTGACCGTATACATAAGGTTCTGTCTTGTGAAGTTCTGAGATTTCTTCATTGAATGCAGGAGCAATCTTTGAGTAATATTCAAATGCCTTGTCGCCTCTGCCTGCATAAGCTTCCGCACAGATAATCCATGCATTGTTATGTGTGAAGATACCCGCATTTTCCTTGTATCCGCCCGGATAAGTTGAGATTTCGCCGTACTGGATATAGTACTTTGTGAATGCAGGATTGTTAAGCACAAGACCGTACTTTGTATTGAGGTATTTGTCGATAGAGTTAAGAGTCTTGATATCAGCACCCTGTTCCTTGCCGATTTCGGACATAACTGCGAAGCCCTGTGGTTCGATAAAGATTTTGCCTTCTTCGCATTCCTTTGAACCCATCTTAGCACCTGAAGCGTCATATGCTCTTAAGAACCAGTCGCCGTCAAATGCGTGCTTCATAACGTTGTCCTTCATCTTGTCAATTTCTGCCTGAGCCTTGTCAGCTTCTGCATTCTTTCCGAGGTGACGGAGAATTCCTACATAAGTAGGGCCTGCATATGTAAAGAGTGTTGCAACCATTACTGATTCTGCAACCTTTGAGTAACCGCCTTCTGCTGCAAACTTAGGATTTGTGTATGTCTGGAAGCTTTCGCCCGGCTTGTCTGAGAAGCATGAAAGGTTGATACAGTCATTCCAGTCAGCTCTCATTGCAAGAGGAAGTCCGTGTGGTCCGAGATTGTTTACTATGTGATAGAATGAAACATCAAGGTGGTCAAGCATTGGCTTAGCCTTTGATTCATCGTTGTCGTAAGGAACTATTTCATCGAGGATTGCCCAGTCGCCTGTTTCCTTGATATATGAACCTACTGAAAGTATCATCCAAAGCGGGTCATCTGAGAAGTCGCCGCCGATATCTGAATTGCCCTTCTTTGTAAGAGGCTGATACTGGTGATAACAACCGCCGTCTTCAAGCTGTGTTGAAGCAAGGTCGATAAGTCTTTCTCTTGCTCTGTCCGGAATCTGATGTACAAATCCGAGAATATCCTGGTTAGAGTCACGGAAGCCCATTCCTCTGCCGATACCGCTCTCAAAATATGAAGCTGAACGTGAAAGGTTGAATGTAACCATACACTGATACTGGTTCCAGATGTTAACCATTCTGTCAACCTTGCCGTCAGGAGTGCTTACATTGAAGATTCCGAGGAGCTTGTCCCATGCTGCTTTAAGTTCTGCAAGACCTGCAACAACCTTTTCAGGTGTGTTGTACTTTTCAATCATTGCATAAGCTTTTTCCTTGTTGATTGTCTGACCGTCAGCTTCAAACTTCTTGTCAGCAGGATTTTCAACATAGCCGAGAATGAATACGAGTGTCTTGCTTTCGCCCGGAGCGAGTGTGATTTCCTTATAGTGTGAAGCAATTGGTGACCAGCCGTCAGCAAATGAATTTGTTGCCTTGCCGTCAACAACTGCCTGAGGATTACCGAAACCGTTGTAAAGACCGATAAATGAATCTCTGTCTGTATCGTAGCCGTCAATTTCATCGTTTACTGTATAGAAAGCGTAGTGGTCACGTCTGTCTCTGTATTCTGTCTTGTGGTAAATTGTTGAACCTTCAACTTCCACACGTCCTGTTGAGAAATTTCTCTGGAAGTTTGTGCAGTCATCCTGAGCGTCCCAAAGACACCATTCAGCAAATGAGAAGAACTTGAATGTCTTTGCTTCAGAACCGTTGTTTGTGAGAACAACCTGCTGAACTTCTCCGTCATAGTTCTGTGGTACAAAGAAAGTAACTTCGGCTGTCAAATCGTTCTTTGAGCCTTTGATAATTGTATAGCCCATACCGTGACGACATTCATAGCTGTCAAGTTCTGTCTTTACCGGTGACCATCCAGGATTCCAGATTGTTCCGTTATCATTGATATAGAAATAACGTCCGCCCATATCAATCGGAACATTGTTGTAACGGTAACGTGTAATTCTTCTGAGACGTGCGTCCTTGTAGAAACTGTAACCACCTGCTGTGTTGGAAATCAGTGAGAAGAAAGCCTGAGTTCCAAGGTAGTTAATCCATGGGTAAGGAGTACGTGGTGACTGAATAACGTACTCTTTGTTTGCGTCATCAAAATAACCAAATTTCATACGAGTTCTCCATTCTACGCAATATATCAGCGATATTGCGTTTTTTCAAAATATTGTATCCTATTTTACAGCAGATTCCTTGCTGTAATTGTTTTTTGTACGCCTTTTATGACGAAACGGCGACTAAAGGCAATTATGTCCGTATAACCAAAAAAATTATATCATACTTTATTAAGATAATCAAGGCTTTTGATTTACAAAATAATTTATATTTATCCTTTCGTAAAGAAACGCTGTGAAGCTTCGTAAGTTTCACCCGGTGCAAGTTCCGTATAGCCTGTCTTTTCTCTCGGCATATCAAGGTTCGGTGCGTCAATCATTGCCGTCATCGGTTCAGGACAGAAATAGCCGTTAAAGCCTCTGTCATTCCAGATAATCCAGAACTTATAATTTTCCGAAACTTCATAGCAGACTTTCTTACCGCTTGCGGTGTCTTCCGCAATAATACCGTAGAATTTTTCGCCGTCAAGCTCTGTGCTTTCAGCATAGTACATATCATTTGAAATATCCTGAAGAACAGGGCATTTTGTGCCTTCCTTGTATTCCAAATCCCATTCCTTGAGGTCAAGTATTCTTCCGGTCGGCAGACATCTTTCATTAAGTTCCCACTTCTTGCCTGTCGGTACTGTAAGCCTTATATCTCCGCACTTTCCGCCGTCAACGAATGGTGCATTGATTGTGGTGTGTGTTGCAAGTGACATAGGCATCATTCTGTCGGAAAGGTTTGTGAATTTAACGTTATATTCCATTCCTCTTTCAGAAAGTCTGAAAGTATATTCAGCAACAAACTTTATCGGCAGGTACTGGAAGAAATCATCGTTTTCATCATACACATAACGGGTTCTTACAGTTGCGGAAGTTTCATCGGAAACGTGTTCCACAAGTTCGTGTTTTCTCTTATGGATAAATCCGTGAATGTGGTTCGAGAAAGGTGCTTTTTCATTTACCGGAAGATGATATACATTGTCGGAAGTTCTGAGGACACCGTCTGCAAATCTGTTCGGCAGGTAAAGTGTCGGAAGTCCCCATACTTCAGCAGATGCCATAATATCCTTTGCGGCGTTTGAATCGCTGAAACGGACAATTTCCATGCCTTTTACATTATCTCTGAGTCTTATAAGGTTGCTTCCTATCTCATAAGCGAGAAGTCCTGTATAGCCACCTGCGGAAAATTCCACGCAAGGTGTGCCGTTGAAGTTTATCAGTTTAGTATAATTCAAGATTATACCTCCTTTTTAATATATTTTCGCACAAACTTTATACACATTATATTATACACCTTTATCGGCGATTTGTAAAGTATAAAACTGTTCTTTGGGAAATCCACTCCGATATTTGTATTGACCGAAATCGAAATATACTCTATAATTCTAAGTAAAAGGAGGTTTTAAGACTTGAAAAAAGCGTGTGAATTTATAGGTTTCTGGGGAATATGTTTCTTCGCATACTGTTTTGTGGGCTGGGTTTATGAGGTCGCAATTTCATATTTTGCAGGATTCGGCTTTGTTAACAGAGGTTTTCTGCACGGCTGTTATATTCCAATTTACGGGTTTTCGGCACTGTTTTTCATGCTGACGCTTCATAAACTTGCAGAGAAAAAAATATATCTCGGCAAGCTGATGATTACGCCATTTCTGATATTTTTAAGTGTATTTTTACTTGCATCGGTAATTGAATATTCGGCATCTTACATACTTGAAGAATATTTCGGGCTGTTTCTGTGGGATTACAGGGACTACAAATACAATCTCAACGGCAGGGTATGCCTTAACACAAGTATATACTTCGGAATAATAGGGCTGCTTGCTTTTTATGTAATACAGCCGTGCCTTGAAGCCCTGCGGAAGAAAATTCCGGCTGTTGCCACAATAATTACCGGCTTTATACTGATTTCGGTTATACTCTGCGATTTTATTATCACTGTGTGAACAATATATGTGTAAAATTTTCTTGACAATAGGCATGAAAAGTTATAAAATAAAAGTATTGCATTATCTGCGTACGACATTTTAATTTCATATTTGTTAAAGATATTGTAATAATTAATGATAATTTTTGTTTAAAGGGGGTATTATTTACATCTATGGAAATAGCACTTATCATCGTGTGTATTCTTGCTGTTGCCGCTTCTTTCTTTTGTTACAATAAAGGTTTGAAATCGGGCGAAGAAAACGGAAAAAAACTGAAAGAAGAAGAATACGAACGTACAACAGGTTCGGCTAAACAAAAAGCTGATTCCATTATCCAGGAGGCTCAGAAAGAATCCGAAACTCTCCGTAAATCAACTTTGCTTGAGGCCAAAGATGAAATCCACAAGCTTCGTACAGATGCAGAAGCAAAAATTGAAGACAGAAAACTCGAAATCGAACGTCAGGAAAAACGTTTACAGCAAAAAGAGGAAACTCTTGACAGAAAAAATGACAACATTGAACGAAAAGAAGAAAAATTGCAGACCAAGCTCAGAACTGCCGAAGAAAAACTTGCGGAAGCCGAAGAAATCAAACAAAAACAGGTGGACGAACTCGAAAGAATTTCAGGACTTACAAAAGAACAGGCAAAACAATTTATTCTCGATTCCCTCGAAGGTGAACTCGTTCACGAAAAGGCTCTTAAAGTCGCTTCATTTGAACAGCAGATTAAGGACGACTGCGAAGAAAAAGCAAGAAATTATATTTCTCTCGCTATCGCAAAGTGTGCCGCTGACCAGGTTTCAGAATCTGCGGTTTCTGTCGTTCCTCTCCCAAGCGATGAAATGAAAGGCAGAATTATCGGTCGTGAAGGAAGAAATATCAGGGCTTTGGAAAGCCTTACAGGAGTTGACATTATAATTGACGATACTCCGGAAGCAATCACCCTTTCATGTTTCGACCAGGTAAGAAGGGAAGTTGCCAAAATCGCTCTTGAAAGACTTATTGCCGATGGAAGAATCCACCCGACCAGAATTGAAGAAATGGTTGACAAGGCAAGACGTGAAGTTGAACATAAAATTAAACAGGAAGGCGAAAGAGCCGTACTCGAAACAAATGTTCACGGTATCAATCACGAACTTATCAAACTTATCGGACGTTTACGTTACAGAACCAGTTACAGACAGAACGTTCTCAGCCACTCTATCGAAGTTGCACAGCTTTCGGGAATACTTGCTTCCGAACTCGGCGTTGATGCAAACCTTGCAAGACGTGCGGGTCTTCTCCACGATATAGGTAAGGCTCTTACTTCCGAAATCGAAGGTTCTCACGTTCAGATTGGTGTCGATGTCTGCAAGAAATATAAGGAAAACCCTGAAGTTATCCACGCTGTAGAAGCTCACCACAATGACGTTGAGCCGAGAACCGTTATCGCTTGTATCGTTCAGGCTGCCGATGCCATTTCAGCCGCAAGACCCGGTGCAAGAAGCGAAAATTACGAAAACTACATCAAGAGATTGCAGAAACTCGAAGAAATCTGTTCATCTTACGAAGGTGTCGAAAAATGCTATGCCGTTCAGGCAGGCCGTGAAATCAGAATTATGGTTGTTCCGGAACTCGTCAATGATGAAAAGATGGTACTTACTGCAAGGGCTATCGCAAAACAGATTGAAACGGAAATGGACTACCCCGGGCAGATTAAAGTTAATCTCATCCGTGAAAGCCGTGTTACCGAATACGCAAAATAATAAAGTTTCAGCCCTGCATACTTTGTGCAGGGCTTATTTTTAACAAAACAAACAGGAGTTGAAGATTATGGCAAAAACTATTTTCAAGTCTACCGAAAAATCGAATTTTATCTTAAATCTTAAACCACAGTCTTTCGGAAAATTTTCTGCGGGATTTTTTCTTGTATTCCTGATAATAATGACTATAGCGGAACTTGCGAATGAATTTGCGGAAAAGCTCGAAATGGCGGTAAGTTCCTTTCTGGTTACAATACTTACAATCGGTGGAGTTACGGGGCTTATAGTGCTTTTCATAACGCTTCTGAGGAAATTCGTCACAAAAAAAGATATTCTCCCGTTACTTTTGTGTATCGGAATGTGTGTTGTTGCAATTGTTTCTGCAATATATTCATTCAGTTTCAGTACGGCTTTTTACGGCAATATGGGACGATATGAAGGAGTAATAACTTTTCTCTGTTGTGTGGCACTGTTTGTTGTGGCAATGTTCAGTTACCGTGAAAACAGGGAAAAAATCCTTATGTTCATTGCAGGCACGGGAATAATTCAATGTGCTGTAGGGTTCTTGCAGATATTCCCCACAAGTTTTCCGTCATATTATCACAATCTTGAACAAATCTTCTTAAAGGACGTAAATCTTCCGTCAGGGCTTACAGGAAGTCCTATATACTTTGCCGGATTTCTTGTAACGATTTCTGCAATATCAATATTCCTTTCAGCTTACAGCAAGAGCAAATCTAAATATATATTCCTTATGGCAGCTGAAATTCTCGCAATGTTCTTCATGACAGTCACACAAACACTTGTAGGAGTTATCGGAATAGTAATCTCTGTTGTAATGACCGTTCTGCTGATGATAAAACTTAAAGACAAGAAAATAACTGCCCTGCTCATTGCGGAAATTGTTTCTGTAATTGCAGGATTTATATGGATTTTCGCCACTCACGGAGAATACAGACTTTTTGACGGTGCTATAATATTTCAAGACGGTTTTAACAGAACCTTCACAATGGGATATTACCGTGAAACTACTGCAAACTTTGACATAGATGATATACGTTCCCTCTATTCCTATATGAACAGCGAGGCTTTAAGAGTAATTAAAAGATATGGTATTCTCGGAACGGGTTCAGACTGTTTCTACTTCACACAGTATCCCAAGACTTCGGAGGTACTTATCATTACCAGAGTTACCAACTCTTTCGACAAGATTTTTAACGATTATCTTTTCACACTCGCCACAAAGGGTTATATATTCTTCGGACTTTATGTTGTGCTGATTGTTTCCGCACTCGTAAGATGTCGTAAGATGATTAAATCAGGCGACAAAGTCGGTTTATGTATTATGGCTGTTCTGGCTTTTAACCTTATAATAAACTGTGTCTATACCGGAAGCATTGCTACAACATTTATTTTCTGGATAATTCTCGGAACGGCTTTCGGAAGAAATGAATCTGTCAATACGGAAACCAATGCTTAAAAAAATTCGTTGTAGATTTGTATTAACTGCCAGCTTGAATCAGTCAGAAAAACTATGCATAATACACAGATTTTCTGCTAATACTACTTTCACGGGAACGATTTTAAAAAAAGTTTCCGTGAAAGGTTGCTGAAAAATTATGTGGGATAAGATAGCTTTAATTCTTCTTATCATCGGTGGTGTCAACTGGGGACTTATAGGGATATTCCAGTTTGACCTTGTAGCATGGTTGTTCGGCGGTGCTTTGCTCACCAGAATTGTATATATACTTGTTGCCCTTTCTGCGATATGGTGTATATCACTTCTGTTCAGAGATAACGAAATCGCAGAAAACCACCGGTAATTTCAGAAAAAATTTTTAATTGTGCCGTTGAAATTGCGGAGAGTTATACTGAAAATTCATACCCTTTAATGTGCCGTAAGGGCTTGTATTTTCAATATTTACTCTCCGTTTTTTCATTGTTTTTCCTAATGGTTTTCATTCAGTTTTCACATATCAGGTGCATAATATCAGTCAGAAAGAGAGAAAAGCATAAAAGAAAATGTGTAGGACAGATTTCAGACAAAAGAATCCTTACCCCCCCTATTATAAGGTTCCTTTGTCACCCCTCCATAAAAAGCGAATTAAATAAAACTTCATTCATCAATCAGTCTGTAACAACACAGGCTGAGGTATCCTGATGACAGTACCCCCCAAAGCTGTCATACGGGAAACATCTCCTTATTAAGAACCTTGTTATCTCCCCCGGTAACAAGGTTTTTTTTGTGCCGGCGACCGCACCGAAAGTGCGGTCGCCGGCACAGACATTTCAGGAAGATTTCAAGTTGACGTAGGAAAAAATATGGAGTATAATATAATTTACCGAAAAAACACTTGCCACTGAAAAATAAATTAATAAAGAGAAAAGGAGTTTTATATGGTTAATATAGGTAACGATTGGGATGAAGTCCTCAAGGGAGAATTTGAAAAAGAATATTATCTTCATCTTCGTGAATTTCTGATTGACGAATACAGAAATTATCATGTATATCCGAATATGCATGATATCTTCAATGCACTTAAATATACACCTTACAGCGAAGTAAAGGCTGTTATCCTCGGTCAAGACCCTTATCACGGAGCAGGTCAGGCACATGGACTTGCCTTTTCCGTTCAGGACGGAGTAACGCCTCCACCGTCACTCAGAAACATCTTCAAGGAAATTAACAGCGACCTGGGCATAGATAATTCAGGCAAAGGCGGAAACCTCACAAAATGGACTCAGCAAGGCGTTTTACTTATGAACACCGTGCTTACCGTAAGAGAAGGACAGGCAAACAGCCACAAGGGACAAGGCTGGGAACACTTCACCGACAAAGTCATTAAGCTTCTCAATGACCACGAACGCCCGATAGTTTTCATTCTCTGGGGCGGAAATGCTAAATCTAAGGCTAAATTCATCACAAACCCTCAACATCTTGTGCTTACCGCAGCCCACCCAAGCCCGCTTTCCGCATTCAACGGATTTTTCGGTTGCCGCCACTTCTCGAAGACAAATGAATTCCTTGTACAAAACGGCATCGAACCTATAGACTGGAGCATCTGAGATGGACATAAAGCTTGAAAGCATAGACAAAGCCGAAGCTTTACGCTACCTCTGTTTCAGAAAGGACAACGAAATTCCCGAAACAATCAGTTGTCTAATGGATGAGTGTTCGGAAGAACTCTCAAAAGTGATTTCACCGAAATATATATATCAATGTTTTCCGCTTGAATTTACGGATTCGGGAATAAGGGTCTGCGGAACAAACCTTATACTTAAAGGAAATGATATAAAAAACCACCTTGAAGGCTGTGAGAAAGTAATATTGCTTGCCGTTACCCTTTCAATATCCGCCGACAGACTTATTCAGAAATACGAAGCAGGCAACATGACCAAGGCTCTTATAACCGACAGCCTTTCAAACTCGGCTATAGAACAGGTCTGCGACATTGCGGAAACTGAAATTCTTCCGAAATACTCTGATTTTTACAGTACATGGCGTTTCAGTGCAGGTTACGGAGATTTTCCTATAGAGATTCAGAATTCTTTCCTCGATGTACTTAATGCTCAGAAAAGAATCGGACTTTGTGCCACTTCAAGCCATGTTCTTACCCCTAAAAAATCGGTAACGGCAGTTATAGGGCTTTCTGAAAAACCTGTCAGCAGGAAAAAACGTGGCTGTTCCGTCTGTAATCTTAACAAGACCTGTCTTTTCAGAAAAAACGGTTCTCATTGCGAATAATAACGGAGGTTTTTAATTGAACAACAACCCTTTTGAATATTCATCTGACAACAAACGTTATCTTACACAAAATTACTATTTGCAGAAACGTTTCGGCAAAAAAGTAATAAAGCTTTCTCTGAATTGTGGATTTTCCTGCCCCAACCGTGACGGCCTGAAAGGCTCAGGAGGTTGCACTTACTGTTCATCGGATTTAAGCGGTGATTATGCCGGCAATCCCGCCCATTCAGTTCTCAGACAGCTTGAAGAACAGAAAGAATTGATGTCTTCAAAGTGGCATGACGGCTATTATATCCCGTATTTTCAGGCAGGCTCTAATACTTATGCCCCTGTCGGAACACTCAGGAAACTTTTTTATACCGCACTTGAATTTGAAAACACTGTAGGGCTTGCGGTTGCCACAAGGGCTGACTGCATAAATGACGAATGTCTTGACCTGTTAAGTGAACTTTCGGAAAAAACTTATCTGGTTGTGGAACTCGGATTACAGACAATACATGACGTTACCGCAAATCACATAAACCGTTGTCATTCATATGCGGAATTTCTTGAAACTTATAGGAGGCTCACCGACCGGAACATAAATGTCTGTATTCACATAATAAACGGACTGCCCTGGGAAACGCCTGAAATGATGATGCAGACCGCTTCTGAAATTTCACTTCTTAAACCGCACAGCCTTAAAATCCATATGCTTCACATAATCAAAGACACTGATATGTACAGGGAATACCTCGAAAAACCTTTTCATGTACTGAACCTCGAAGAATACGTTGAAATCGTATGCAATCAGCTTGAAATTCTGCCACCGGAAACCATTATTCAACGTGTCACAGGTGACGGAAAGAAAGAAACCTTGTTCATGCCCGAATGGACGCTTAAAAAATTCGTGGTGATGAACGAAATAGACAAGGAAATGAAACGCCGTAACTCTTGGCAAGGCAAAAAATATAAGGAGTGACCCGATACATATGAAACACCTTATTCTTGCATTCTGCGAATTAATCGGAGCAGGTTTTGAAGCACTTGTTACTCTCGCACTGTTCCTCAGAGCCATTGAAAACAATATTGACCATATAAGGAGAAGTTAAATAATGTCAGAACTTTTAAGACGCCTGAAAAACCTCAAATCTCATAAATTCCGTTTTTCTGAACCCGACACAATACACCTTGACAATATACTTATCTCCCCTGTCAATGAGTTCTCCAGACCTCTGTCCGTGAAAGATTTTGACCAGTTCGATTTTTATGTGAATACCGGTTATGATGTGTACCTTTTAAGGCTATCTCAATCCATGAGAAATCGTATTTCAATATACCCTGCCGACAAAACTCAATCTGTAGTATATATTATTGTCGAAACGGATATTGACGGCAGACTTCCCGAAAGCGTATTTTCGGAAGTCTTTAAAAAACTTGAAGAAAGTGCAGGTTTCCCGAAACTGCAAAGTACAAGGTTTGACATCAACCTTTAAAGATTAATATGGGGGGGGGGGGGGGGGGGGGGGGGGGGGGGGGGCGGCGAAGATAAAAGAAAAAAATAAAAAAAAAAAATTT
>URWK01000027.1 GCA_900551505.1 uncultured Ruminococcus sp.
ACCAGTTTAAGAGGACTGTATATTATTCAACAGTAACTGATTTTGCAAGGTTTCTCGGCTTATCAACATCACAGCCCTTGAGAACGGAAGCATAGTAAGCAATAAGCTGGAGAGGAACTGCGGTAATCATAGGCATGAGAATATCATCGGCAATAGGAAGCCTTACAACATAGTCAGCAATACCTTCCTTGAAGTCAGCATCCTTCTTGCAAACCATAACAACAGTAGCACCTCTTGACTTAACTTCTTCGATGTTGCTTACAGTCTTTTCAAAGAGTGCGGACTGAGTAGCAACGGCGATTACAGGCATTTCGTTGTCAACGAGTGAGATAGTTCCGTGCTTGAGTTCGCCTGCTGCATAAGCTTCCGAGTGAATGTAGGAGATTTCCTTGAGTTTAAGAGAACCTTCCATACTCAGAGCGTAGTCAAGACCACGACCGATATATAACAGACTCTTTGCATTGATGAGCTTTGAAGCGATATACTGGCAGTTGGAAATTTCGTCTTTAAGGACTTCTTCGATAAGTGACGGAATTTCTTCAAGTTCGGTTATATACTTTCTGCACTGTCCTTCTGTGATTTTGCCCTTTGCGAATGCGAGTTCAAACGCAATCAGGTACATAACAGAAAGCTGAACAGAATAAGCCTTTGTCGAAGCTACTGAAATTTCAGGGCCTGCGTGTGTATAAATTACCATATCGGATTCTCTTGCGATGGAAGAACCTTTTACATTTACTACTGAAAGTGTAGTTGCTCCCATGTTCTTTGCAAGGTGGAGAGCAGCTTTTGTGTCAGCGGTTTCACCGGACTGTGAAACGAGAATTACAAGGTCGTCTTTTGAGATAATCGGGTTTCTGTATCTGAATTCTGAAGCAATATCAACAGTTACCGGAGTTCTTGCAAGCTTTTCGATTACATACTTGCCCACAATACCTGCGTGCATGGCAGTACCGCAGGCAACAATGAAAATATTCTTGTAACTTTTCAGTTTTTCCATGGTCATTCCGCATTCTTCGAGGTTCGGAAGTCCGTTTTCGATACGGGGAGTAATTGTTGTCTTTATGGAAGTCGGCTGTTCGTGGATTTCCTTGAGCATGAAGTGTTCATAACCGCCTTTTTCGGCTGCGTCAATATCCCAGTTTGCAACCATAAGTTCTTTTTCAAGTCTCTTTCCGTGAATGTCTGTAATTTCGATATTGTCCTTGGTGAGTACAGCAATTTCGTCCTGGTCAAGGAGGTAATATTCTCTTGTGTATTTTATAATTGCAGGAACATCAGAAGCAATAAAGTTTTCGTTTTCGCCTTTACCGACAATAAGCGGACTGTCTTTTCTTACAGCAAAGATTGTTTCCGGGAAGTCCTTGAATATAATTCCGAGTGCATAAGAACCTTCAATTTCGGAAAGTACTTTTTTAATGGTTTCGTAAGGATTGCCGTCATAGTAAAAGTCAAGAAGCTTTGCAACGGTTTCCGTGTCTGTCTGGCTTTCAAATTCATAACCCTTGCTTATAAGGAAATCCTTAATTTGCTTGTAATTTTCAATGATACCGTTGTGAACGATAGAAACACGCTTGTTTCCGTGTGGGTGGGAGTTAATATCTGACGGTTCGCCGTGAGTAGCCCAACGTGTATGACCGATACCGCAATGACCTACAGGTTTTCCGTTTTCCTTCATCTTATTGACAAGGTTTTCAAGTCTGCCTTTAGCCTTTTCAACTTTGATTTCTCCGTTTTCAAATACTGCGATACCTGCTGAGTCATAGCCACGGTATTCGAGTTTTGAAAGGGCATCAATGAGTACATTTGTACAGTCTTTTTCTCCTATGTATCCTACAATTCCACACATAGTAAATTCCTCCTCCAGAAATTTATCAAAAATATGTCAGGCGTATCAGACATATGAAAGATACGCCCTTGTAACTGAAATTATTTTGTACCGAACATTCTGTCGCCGGCATCTCCGAGTCCCGGAACAATATAGTTTTCGTCATTAAGACCTTTGTCCTTAGCACCGCAATAAATGTCAACGTCAGGGTGCTTTGTGAGAACGGCATCTATGCCTTCCGGTGAAGCAACGATACACATAACCTTAATGTTTGTAACGCCTGCGTTCTTGAGTTCGTCAATGGCGTTGTTTATTGAATTACCTGTTGCGAGCATAGGGTCAACGATGATTGTGTGACGTTCTGCAATGTCTTCAGGAAGCTTTGAGTAGTATTTTACAACGTCCTTGTGGTTTGAATCTCTGAACATACCGATATGACCGATTTTAGCGGCAGGAACGAGGGCGGTAACGCCTTCTACCATTCCAAGACCTGCACGGAGAATCGGAATAAAAGCAATCTTACGGCCTGAAATAACCTTTGTCTTAGCGATTGCAAGCGGTGTTTCGATTTCAACTTCTTTGAGCGGTAAATCCCTTGTAGCTTCGTAACACATGAGTGTTGCGGTTTCGGAAACAAGTTCTCTGAATTCCTTTGCTCCTGTATTCTTATCTCTCATAAGGGATATTTTGTGCTGAATGAGCGGGTGTTCAATAAGGTGAAGTCCAGCCATGATAAAAAACCTCCTTGGTTAATGATTAATTTTTGTTTTCGAGTGATGTAATGAGGTCAACACGTCTTTGATGTCTTCCGCCTTCAAATTCGGTATTGAGAAAGAGGTCAACGAGTTCTTCGGCAGTACCTGCACCGATAACTCTTGCACCAAGACAGAGAATATTGGCATCATTATGAAGTCTTGTGTATTTTACAGAAAAATGGTCGGAAGCAACGGCGGCACGGATACCTTTTATTTTGTTTGCACAGATGGACATTCCTATACCTGTTCCGCAAACGAGGATACCTTTTTCAAATTCTCCGTCTGCAACAGCCTTGCCGACCTTTTCGGCGATAAGAGGATAGTCACAGCTTTCGCCGTCACAACCCATATCGGTATATTCAACATTGTTCTTTTCGAGAACCTTCAGTATTTCAAGTTTTAACGGATAACCTGCGTGGTCACAGCCTATAGCTATCATGATTTGAAACTCCTTTACTACTTATTTGTTTTCCTTGTTTTCGAGAGAAGCCCTTATGAAGTCGGCAAAGAGTTTCTGAGGCTTGTTAGGTCTTGACTTGAATTCAGGGTGGAACTGTACGCCGATAAACCAAGGATGGTCAGGAAGTTCAACGATTTCAACAAGCTTTTCGTCAGGTGAAAGTCCTGCAAGTTCAAGCCCCTTTGAAGTAAGCTGAGTTCTGAATGCATTGTTGAATTCCCAACGGTGACGGTGACGTTCATATATGAGGTCTTCGCCGTAAATCCGGTTAACCTTTGAACCCTTTTTGAGTTTGCACGGATACAGACCAAGACGCATTGTACCGCCCTTTTCGGTAATATCTTTCTGTTCGTCCATGATGTCGATAACATTGAACTTTCCGTCAGGAGTAAATTCGCTTGAATTTGCTTCCGGCATACCTGCAACGTGACGTGCGAATTCGACAACAGCCATCTGCATTCCGAGGCAGATACCGAACATAGGGATTTTGTTTTCACGGGCGTATTTAATGGCTTCAATCATACCTTCAATACCTCTGTCGCCGAAACCGCCCGGAACGATTATACCATCGCAGTCTTTAAGCATATCATCGGCAGTTTCCGGGTTGATGTCTTCGGAGTTAATCCAGAGAATATCAACTTCCGTGTCATTCGGAATACCGCCGTGTCTGAGAGCTTCCGCAACAGAAAGATATGCATCAGGGAGTGCAACGTATTTGCCAACAAGTCCGATAGTAACAGTTTTTGAAGCATTCTTCTGCTTTTCTGTCATTTCAATCCAGTCAGTAAGGTCAGGTTTTCTGTTTTCAAGTCCGAGATGATAACATACGCTTTCTGCAAGGCCTTCTTTTTCGAGCATAAGCGGAACATCATAAAGTGACGGTGCAGTCATATTCTGAATAATGTCACTCTTGCGGACGTTGCAGAAAAGACTGATTTTATCAGCCATTTCCTTTGGAATTTCGTATTCTGTTCTGCATACGACAATATTAGGCTGAATACCGAGAGAAAGAAGTTCTTTTACAGAATGTTGTGTAGGCTTTGACTTGAGTTCATTAGAGCCGGCAATAAACGGAAGTAATGTTACATGGATATACATAGCGTTTTCACGGCCTACTTCGGAAACGAACTGTCTGATAGCTTCAAGGAATGGTGTACTTTCAATATCGCCGACAGTACCGCCGATTTCAGTAATTACAACGTCAGTGTTGGAGTGTTTTCCGACACGGTAAATACGTTCTTTGATTTCGTTGGTGATGTGAGGGATAACCTGAACAGTACCACCGAGATAATCGCCACGGCGTTCCTTGTTGAGAACTGTCCAGTAGATTTTACCCGTGGTTACATTGGAATTTACTGAAAGGTTTTCGTCAATGAAACGTTCGTAGTGTCCGAGGTCAAGGTCAGTTTCCGCACCGTCATCGGTTACAAAAACTTCTCCGTGCTGGTAAGGGCTCATAGTACCCGGGTCAACATTGATATAAGGGTCAAATTTCTGAATAGTTACCTTATAACCTCTTGCCTTGAGAAGACGACCGAGAGAAGCGGCGGTAATACCTTTACCAAGACCGGAAACAACTCCTCCTGTTACAAAAACATACTTAATTGGCATAATAAAAGCTTCCTCCATTTTAATTAATCATATTGCTTTCTATTATACTATTATTTTAAGGAAAAAGCAATAACCAAATAAAAAATAATGATATATAAAAAAGAAAAACTCCCAAGAGGGAGTTCAATAAAATTATGAAATAAAATTGATTTCGGATTGAAATACCGAAATATGGGGATTATTTGGGGGTGTATTCACATTTATAAATTAAGCAAGTGAATTATTTGGGGTAAAAAATAATTCAGCCAAAAACGTAAATACAACATTAAAATTAAGAAAGAAGTTTTTATTGAGTATGTCTGAATTATAGACGACAATTGTGAAATCTGCGTGAAAATCTCGTGATAGTTTTGTAAAATTGTAATAAAGATATATTATTTTTTCTTGTCGGGTGAAAAAACTGTTTAAATTGCCGTGGGAAATAATTTTGCGAAAAAGCTCTTTTTTAACATTTATGAAAATTGGTTTAAGAACTTTTTTCAGCTTTTTCGGGAAGTCTGGTTTCCGTACCGGCTGTTTCATCAGCCATCTTTATTTCAAACCAGAATGTAGAACCTTCGCCGAGTTTGCTCTGAACGCCGAACGGGAAATTGTGTTTTTTCAGAACGGCTTTTACAATCGAGAGTCCCAGACCTGTTCCGACAACTTCACGCTTATGTTTTTCTGAACGATAGTATTTGTCGAATATAAGTTTTATATTTTCCTCTGAAATGCCTGCTCCGGTATCGGTAACTTCCACACGCACGAAACCGGTGGAATAATTATTTATCTGTTTGATGAAAATTTTCTTGTCCGCACCTGTGTAATTTACGGCATTGTTTATAAGGTTATATATAACTTGTTCAATTTTAACCACATCGCAGGTAACTTCAACTTCATCATCGCCGGTAAAGTTTATGTCATATCCCGTCTGCCCCGAAATTCCCTGATAACGTTCAATAATATCCTCAAGCTTTGAGCGGATACCGAAAGTTGAGTAATTGAGTTTCTGACCACCGCTTTCAAGCTTTGAAAGGTCAAGCATATCATTTACGAGTGCTGCAAGTCTGTCGGTTTCTTCAATGATTATGTTAAGGTGTTCGTTTCGCTTTACAGGGTTATCACCTGACAAATCCCTTATCATTTCCGCATAGGCTTTGAGCATTGTAAGAGGTGTACGGAGGTCATGTGAAACATTTGCTATAAGGTCACGTTGTAAGGTGTCTACTTTTGAAATTTCTTTCGATGCATAGTTAAGAGTATTCGCAAGTTTCTGTGATTCAATATAGTTTCCGCCCTCGAATGTAGTTGAGTAATCGCCTTTTGCGAGGTTTTCGGCGGATTTGGTAATTTTTACAATAGGTTCTGCAATCATCTTTGACATTACAAAAGAAATTACAAGCCCAAGAATAATCAGCATTGCAGTAATGATTGTCATTTGTCGCTTAATGATATTAGCGGTTGCGTTTACCGGTTCAAGAGAAGAATTTATGAGCAGGTAGCCTGAAAAATTTCCGTCACCATCGCCGAGAACAGTTCCGAGCAGCAAGGTTTGACGGCTGATTTTCTGGTTATAGATTTTCGTGTAAATAATTCCGTGCGGACTTCCCTGAATCTGATAAATATATTCTGCGGTATTTGAATGAAAACCGTGTATAAGGCACTGACCGCCCATAAGGTCAAGTTGTTGCTGAGTTCTTCCGTACTTGTCAATTATGGAGTAGCAAATGTCATTATCGAGTGCAATCTGCTTCATTTCTTCGGTATAGTCTTCATCAGTGTAAGCTTCCACCATCTTTGAAGCAACGTCAATCACGGTATTGATTTTCATGGTTTCGTAGAATTTCTCAAGAAACACCACCTGAAAGAGCCATTGCAGGATAAACACAATGACTATAAAGAGCAGGAAATAGAGCCAGATATTGAAACGCAGGCTTCTTGTTTTTTTATTGGTTCGCTTCAAATTTATATCCCATTCCTCTCAGAGTGACAATAAACTTTCTGTATTCTCCGAGGCTGTTTCTCAGCATCTTAATGTGTGTGTCAACGGTTCTGTCATCGCCGAAAAAGTCATAGCCCCAGACTTCCTCAAGTAATTTGTCACGAGTTAAGGCAAGATTTTTGTTCTTTACAAGGTAAAACAGAAGGTCATATTCTTTCGGGGTCATTGAAACACGTTTGCCGTTTACATAAACTTCACGTCCTGCGAGGTCGATTTCAAGACCTTCAAATTTAAGTCTGTCATGAACCTGCTGACCTGCTGGTTCGTTACGCTTTATGACAGCCTTTACTCTTGCCATAAGTTCCTTTGGCGAAAACGGCTTTACAACATAGTCGTCAATGCCTATCTCAAAACCGAAAAGTTTGTCATATTCTTCGCCTCTTGCGGAAAGCATTATTACAGGGATTTTCTTATATTTTTTAATTTCCTTGCAGGCAGAATAACCGTCAAGCCTCGGCATCATAACGTCCATGATTATAAGGTCAAAGTCTTCTTTTTTAGCGATTTCAACGGCTTCCATACCGTCCTGGGCTTCTTCCACTTCGTAACCTTCAAATTCGGCGTATTCTCTGACCACTTTTCTGATATTGATTTCATCATCTACAATTAAAATTTTCTGCATCAGGTCCATTCCTTTCGGTAAAAATATTAAGTTAGTACAGGGGAAATTGTAGTTTCCCTGTTTATGCAGAATATATTTTAATATATTAATGTGTATATTTCGTGACGGACAGCGTAAAATTTATTCAATAATTTCTCAAATATGATTGACATTTGAGATAGAAATTTGATATAATTAAATAAAGCCGTAATAAAAAATCGCTAAAATCGCAACGGGAAATGTTATATTTTTTGTGCGTTATCACAATTACAGAAAAAGTTGTGCAAGAAATTGATATCTGAAAACGTTTTAGCTGACAAATGGAGGGGTTAAATAGTGAAAGAAAACAAACAAATGATACTGATAGAGGGGGTACTTACAGTTTCTACGCTTATTGTCGTTCTTTATTCTTACTTTTATAAGGAAATGGCTTTTGTGATTTTCGCATCGTATGCAGTAACAATAGTTATACTTTGCGGATTACTGAATGTCTACCTGTTATTCTCCAGAAAAAAGCAAAAAGAACTGAATATTCAGAGGATAAGGGGACTTATAAATAATATAAACGCAAATACTATAGTCTGGTCAAAGGATTTTTCATATATTGAAGCAAATACATACCTTAAAAGAACGCTTGGATTTGCCGAAAACGAACCGGCAACTTCAATAATGCGAAGACTCTTCAATGACTATGCATTTTCGGAGGAGGGAATAAGGAAGCTTCTCAGCAATGATATTGAGGAAATAAAGCTTACCGACAAGGATGGCAAACAATGCTTCACTCTCTGGAATACTTCCGTAATGGAATCATCGAAAGACGGAAATGACACACTTATCTCAATAGGTTTTGACCTTACGGAAATAAAGCTTATGCAGAAAAAACTTTATGCTTCCGAACACAGATACGCAATTTCAATGGAACTTTCGGAAATAGGAATTATGCTTAACCAGAAAGGCAATGATACTTACTATATTTCAAAGGAACTCCGTGAAATGCTCGGATTTGAAAGTCATACGATTAATGTGAACGAACTTCGTGAAAGAGTACACCCGAAAGACAAAATGCGTTTTGATACATATGTTGTGGGGCTTTACCAAGCCGACACGGTATATAATCAGATACATTCGCTTGAACTTCGTCTTATGTCGGCTGACGGAACTTATCACTGGTATCTCTACAGATACAAGATTGATAATATTCTTAAAGATAATGAATCCGCTGTAGGCGGAGCTTTCATGGATATCACGAAAGACAAGGAAAAAGATATGCTCATTGAAAGAATGGCATATACTGATGAAATTACGGAAATCCCGAACAGAAACCGCATTATGACTATGGGAGAAGAAACTTATGACTGTTGTAAGGAACTTGGTTATTCTTACTGGGTAATAGTCCTTGATATAGACCGCTTCCACATTGTAAATGACACTTGCGGATACAACGAGGGCAACAAGGTACTCAAACAGTTTGCGGAAATAATCTATAAGTACATATCTTTCGGCGGGGGAATTGCCGCAAGAATAGGCGGAGATAACTTCGCAATAATAATCAGAAATTACGGCGATGCGGAATTGCCGAAACATATGGTTGAAAGAATACAGATTGACTTTGCGAAACTTGCGACAGGCAAATACGCCAATCATTCATTTTCCTGTTCGGCAGGCTATTCAAAAATGCCTAATGACGGAAATACCTTTGCGGAAGTCCTCGACCATGCGGAATTTGCCCTTTCATCAGGCGAAAAGAACAAAGCTACAATTATACGTTATGACCATTATATACATGATGAAATCATTGACGGTTCGGAACTTGAAAAAAGGCTTGCAGATGCTATTGAAAACAATGAACTCAGACTTTTCTACCAGCCTAAAATAAGCCTTGCCACAGGGAAGATAATCGGCGTTGAAGCTCTCATAAGATGGATAAAGCCGGACGGAACTATTGTTCAGCCGGGTAAATTCGTACCGATAGCCGAAAAATCGCACCTTATAGAAAAAATCAGTCATTTTGTACTTTATGAAGCTTGCAGACAGAATAAGGAGTGGCAGGACAGAGAACTTCCGAAAATCCTCATGTCAATCAACTTTACTTCAAACGACTTCTACCAGAAAGATGTAAGGGAAACGGTATGCAATGCACTTGTGAAAACGGGGTTGCCGTCTGACTGGCTGGAAATCGAACTTACCGAAAGCATGGCAATGAAAGATATAGATACGGCAGTTGAACAGATGAACAGCTTGCGTAAGATGGGAATAAAACTTGCGATGGACGACTTCGGAACAGGTTATTCATCACTCAGTTATATTCAGATTATGCCGATAACACTTCTCAAACTCGACCGCTCATTTATAATAAATATCGAAACCGATGAAATCGCACAGCAGATAGTCAGGGCGGTAATAAATATTGCCCGTTCAAAGAAAATAGAAACTATTGCCGAAGGTATCGAAAATGAAAATCAGGCAAGAATATTGAAGGAAATGGGCTGTCAGTATGCACAGGGTTATCTTTACGGAAAGCCTATGCCTGCGGATAAACTTGCGGAATATATAGTGGAGAATAACAAAAATCCATGGAATATAGGTAAAGAATAATTGCTTACATATAATGACTTTTCAGATTTAGCATACAACCATAATACACTATACATCATATTTCTATATAATTAAAACTGTAGACTATAGATGTATAAAAGGAGATGCTTAAATATGGACGGAGTAATTCTTGACAATAAAAAACAATATACACTCGGAGAAGAAATTTTCAATTCCGTATCGCATGGAGCAGGTGCATTACTGGCAATTGCGGGTTGTGTTGTACTGATAGTCTTTTCGGCAATTTACGGAGGAGCTTGGGAAGTAGTCAGTGCATCTATTTACGGAGCAACGCTTATAATTCTGTATACAATGTCAACGCTTTATCATGCACTTACGAACCCGAAAGCGAAAAGAGTTTTCAGGATACTTGACCACAATACGATTTTTCTGCTGATTGCGGGAACATATACACCATATACACTTGTTTCGATAAGAGGTGCTTTAGGCTGGACAATCTTCGGAATAATCTGGGGCGTGGCTATACTCGGCATAACTCTTAATTCGGTAAACCTTGAGAAATTCAAGAAATTCTCAATGATTTGCTATGTTGCGATGGGCTGGGCTATAGTGCTTGCAATAAAACCTCTTGTTCATGCAATACCGCTTATCTCAACGGTTTTCCTGCTTGTCGGCGGTGTCTGCTACTCCATCGGAATACCGTTCTACAAGAGAAAACAAACAAAATATATGCATTCAATATGGCATCTGTTTGTAATTGCGGGAAGCGTATTTCATTATTTTTCAGTATTTTTTGCAATAGTGCATTAATTTGAAAAGTTCCGGCGGGGGCCCGCCCCCCCCGGGGGCGGCCGGCCCTAAAAAAAAAACATGAAAAAAAAAAAAAAAAAAAAAAAAAAAAAAAAAATAAAAAAAAAAATTA